>NZ_JBGOSN010000016.1:0-98715 GCF_046335115.1 Paracoccus sp. P2
CTTCGACCGGCGGTCGAGTATCCGCCATCGCAAAATACGCTGATGCCTTGCGCAGGATCTCGTTCGCCTGGCGCAGTTCCCGGTTCTCCCGCTCCAGCGCCTTCATCTTCTCGGCCATATCGGTCGGGATGCCCGCGCGCCTGCCGCTGTCGACCTCGGCCTTCTTGACCCAGTCATTCAGGGTCTGGGGGGTGCAGCCGATCTTCGCCGCGATCGACATGATCGCCTGCCAGCGCGACGGATGCTGAGCCTCGTTGTCGAGAACCAGCCGCACCGCACGTTCGCGCACTTCAGGGGAAAACTTGGTCGTCGTCTTGCTCATGATGCTCCATCCTACTCAGGAGTTGGAGCCTCCGGAAAACCCGGCGCGGTTCATTCTGTTAAGATTGCCACCCTTCCGAAACTGCCTTGTTGGACCTCTGACACCTGTTTTCATTCAAAATCAATGAGATACAAGATTTCATCCTAAAGGATTTCCCACCGCCTATCTCAAACTAATTCCCACGCACACAGCGGCGGCTATGATCCGGAAGCCTTGGCGCGGCTGGTCCCGGGGGCTGACGGCGTGATCCCGGTGCCAGTCAAGACGCGGGTCGAGCTTGCGGCGGGGGGCGCCGACATGCGCAAGGGCTTTGCGGCGCTCGCGGCGCAAGCCGATGGGGGTCTATCCGATCCTGGCACAGCGCTATGGACAGCAGCACGGCGCGGCCGTGGTGATGCTGGTGATGACGGTGCTGTCGTTCTTCTCCATCAGCCTCGTTCTCCACCTGGTTGTCGGAAATCCGGTCGCATAGCCTTTCCCATGCAATCGTGCCCTGTGCCACAGGATGTCCTCGGCCAGCTCGGCACCCTCATCGGCCATCGGCTCACCAATGCGATGGATCGCGAAACCATCGAGAAAGCCTGCGGCGAAATGGATCGCAGCGCCCCCGCCTTCATTCCAGCACCGAGTCCGGGCGAAGCAATCGTCGTGGCACCAGAACCGCCCGCACCAATGCCGGTGCAGATGATACCTCTGCCCCTGCACTGAGACCATCCCTCGGGCTCTGCCCGCGCCGCAACGCCTTTCAGGAGTCCAGGCGCATGCCTGCCATCTCTCTTGCCAGCGCGTTGCACATCAGATGCTTGGCCGGGTCGATGGGGCTTGAGGTGGATACGAAGATCCCCACCCGGATGTTGGCAAGCATCTCCTGGATCAGCGGCACGAAGCGGAGCCGGCCGTCTTCGATGTCGTCGTAAAAGCCGATCTTGGTATAAAGCCCGATACCATGGCCGCCCAGGATCATTTGCTTGGCGAGAAACAATGTGTTCGTGAAAATATGCGTCGACAGCGGTGTAACCAATGTCGTGATGGCCTGATCGATGATCGAGTTGCCGCCTCGGGCATCGATGGTGCGCACCAGCCGGTAGGCGGCAATATCGTCTATTGTCACGCTGGTCCTGCCTGCGAGCGGGTGATCAGGGCGAAGAATGACACCGAAGGGCGCGGATTTTTCGGATAGCAGCCTGACGCCGGGATGGTCCGAGAAGGTAAAGGCGATTCCGATCTCTGCCGCGCCGCCGGCCACGGCCTGCACCGCGTCCTCGGGCTGGGCGGTGGTGACGGAGATCGAGATGTCGGGATAGCTCTTTCCGAACTCGTTCATCGCCCGGGGCAGGCAGCCCATCGCAATCGAATCGATCGTGCAGATGTTGATATGCCCCGTGCGCAGATCGCGCATGTCGTCGATCAGGATCTTGGTGCGCTCGAAATCATGCAGCACCGTGCGGCAATGCTCCAGAAGGATCGCGCCCACGGCCGTCAGCTCCACGCCCTCCGGGGTGCGGTCGAAGATCGAGACGCCCAGCCGCTGCTCGACGTTGAGGATCTTGCGGTTTACCGAGGTGGACGAAACGTTGAGCAGCTGTGCCGCCTTGCGGATCGACCGCTGCCGGGCGACCTCGTCGAAATACTTCAGGAAGCTGGTATGCATGCTGCCTCGACACCAGGGGGGTGATGCGGTTTCTGCACCACTGTTGGTAAAACTTTCTCCTATCTGCACTGCATCCGCAACGCTAAAGTCAGTGCAACAAGGTCGAAACAAGGGCCGCCCCACCACCAACAGAGAGATGGAAAGATGCGACACAGAACAAAGCTCGACCGGCGCAGTCTGTTGCAGGGCATGACGGCCCTTGGGGCCGCCTTTGTCGGAACCCGGATCGGTATCGAACGGGCCTGGGCCGCTGATATCCATACGATCAAGCTGCAGCTTGGGTGGCTGGCGGGGAACGGCATCCTGGGGGAACTGGCCGCCGATGAGAACGGCTATTTCGCCGAGGAAGGGCTGGCGCTGGACGTCGTTGCCGGGGGTCCGAACGTGGATGGCGTCGCCTCGGTTGCGTCGGGGCGGGCCGAGATCGGCTCGATCAGCTCCAGCCCGTCGCTGATGCTGGCGCGCTCGCAAGGGCTGCCGGTCAAGTGCATCGCCGCAGGGTATCAGCAGCATCCCTTTACCTATTTCTCGCTCGAGAAGAACCCGGTGCGCGAGCCGAAGGATCTGATCGGCAAGACCGTCGCCACCAACGGCACTGCGCGGATCCTGTTGCAGGCGCTGCTGGCCGCCAACGGCATCCCCGAGGACCAGGTGGAGGTGCTGGTGATGGGCGCGGACATGTCGCCGCTGCTGACCGGCCAGGCCGATGTGGTGACCGGCTGGAAAACCAATGTCAGCGCCCTGTCGGTGCTGGGGCCGGAACGGGTCGACATGACGCTGTGGGATGCGGGCATCAGGCTTTACGCCAATCCCTATTACGTCACCGACAGGTCGCTGAACGAAAACCCCGAGCAGGTCCGCGGAATGTTGCGCGCGATCGCACGCGGCTGGGGCTGGGTGCATGACAATCCCGAGGCCGCCGTCGATATCCTCGTGTCGCGTTATCCCAACCTTGACCGGGATGCCGAACTCGCGGCGGTGGGTTCGGCCGTCGAATACAGCTTCAACGAGGCGACGCGCGAACACGGCTGGGGCACGATGACGCGCGAAAACTGGCAGGCGCAGATCGACATCTACGACCGCCTCGGCCAGTTCGAAGGCGCGGCGCCTGCGGTCGACGACGTCATGACCCTTTCGGTGCTGGATGAAATCGCCGCAATGCGGCCGGTATACGGTTGAACGACATGATGGAACCCATGGAAACCCTGGTGGGGCAGCCGGTCGCTGCGGCACGGGTGAACGCCCCGGCGGCCAGGCTGGACGCGGCAACGGTCCGCTTCGGAACCTATACCGCGATCGACAAGCTTGACCTGGAGCTCGAGGCCGGCGCGTTCTACACCATCCTTGGCCCGTCGGGATGCGGCAAGTCCACGCTGCTGCGGCTGGTCTCGGACCTGATCCCCGCCGCGGGGGGCGATGTCTCGATCTTCGGCAAGACGACCGAAGAGGCGCGGCTGGCGCGGGAATTTGCCTTTGTCTTTCAGGATGCCGCCCTGCTGCCGTGGCGGACGGCCCTGAAGAATGTCGAGCTGCCGCTGGAGATCGGGCGCAAGCGCGGGGTCGCAATCCCCACCGGGCCCCGCAACCCGCGCGAATTGCTGGAGCTGGTCGGCCTGAAGGGCCGCGAAAACGCCCTTCCGCATGAGCTTTCGGGCGGGATGCGCCAGCGGGTCGCCATTGCGCGCGCGCTGCTGTGCCAGCCCAAGCTGCTGCTGATGGACGAGCCCTTCGGCGCGCTGGACGAGATGACCCGCGACCGGCTGAACCTTCAGCTGCTGGACATCTGGCGGGAGACGGGAACGACGATCCTGTTCGTGACACACTCCATTTCCGAGGCGGTCTTCCTGGGGCAGAAAGTGATCATGCTGCGCGCCAATCCCGGACGCCTGCGCGAAATCGTCGATATCGACCTGCCCGAGCCGCGGCAGATGAAGCTGCGCGATACGCCCGAATTCAACCGCTATTGCAGCTATCTGCGCGAACTTCTGGAGACCTGCTGATGGCCGTCATCGAAAACCTTGGCATCGCCGATCCCCATGCCCTTGCCCGCAGCGCGGCGCGCAGGGAAAGGCTGGTCTCGACCATCGTGCCCATCGGGACAGCCGTCGCGCTGGTCGGGCTGTGGCAACTGGGGGTCAGGGCCTTTGGCGTCCCGACCTATATCGCCCCTGCGCCGTCGGATGTCGCCGTCACCCTTGTCGAGAAGTACCCCCTGCTGATGCAGAACTTCTGGCCCACCTTCTTCGAAAGCGTGGCGGGCTTCGTGGTGGGCAATCTTGCCGCCATCCTGATCGCGGTGGCCTTCGTCCATTCCCGCAATGTCGAGCGGGCGTTCTTCCCCATCGCCGTCTTCGTCAACACCATCCCGATCCTGGCCATCGCGCCGATCCTCGTGCTGATCTTCGGGCCGGGCATGACGGCAAAGGTGGTGATCGCCGCGCTGATCTGCTTCTTCCCGACGCTGGTCAACATGGTGCGCGGCCTGCAGTCGGTCAGCCCGCAGACGCTGGAACTGGCGCGGATCCTGTCGGCGTCGAAGGCCGAGGTGTTCTGGAAGATGCGCTTGCCGTCGTCGCTGCCGTTCCTGTTCTCGGCGCTGAAGATCTCGGCCACCACCTCGGTCATCGGTGCCATCGTGGGCGAATGGGTCGGTGCGGATCTGGGCCTGGGTGCGCTGATCATCGACGCGACCTTCAATTTCAACTCGCCGCTGCTTTACGCCACGGTGCTCATGTCCTCGGGGCTGTCGGTGCTGATGTTCGCCCTGGTCACGCTGGCCGAACGCCGGATCGTGCGCTGGTAAGCTAAGACCATTCGAAACAACCGGAAAATCGACGCCGCGGTCCTGACCCGCCCCGGCGTGACAGGAGGAGCTTGTCCAAAATGACCGATCGCATCAGGGATTTTCTCACCACCAGGGCCGAGCAGGTGCCGGTCGTCAGCAACACCGATGTGGTGGTGATCGGGGCGGGACCGGCGGGCCTTTCCGCCGCAGTGTCGGCCGCCCGCAACGGGGCGCGGGTGACGCTGGTGGAACGCTATCACCACCTGGGCGGCATGGCGTCGGGCGGCATGGTCCTTGTGCTGGACGACATGGTGAACGACGGGACCGAGATCGTCACCACCGGCATCGTCAGCGAATTCGTGGACCGGATGCAGCGCCAGGACGGTGCCGTCTTCCCGCCGCCCGAAGATTGCCTGACCAACTGGGAAATGTGGCGGAAATGGGCGCGCTGGGGCTGCATCGACTTTCACAAGCAGGGCATGCCGCAGCCGATCATCCACGCGGTCGCCTTCGACCCCGATGCCTGGAAGCGCGTCAGCCTGGATCTGGTCGCCGAGGCGGGGATCGAGCTGCGCACCCATAGCTGGTTTTCCGAAGCCATCGTCGAGAACAACCGCGTCACCGGCGTGATCGTGCAGACCAAGCTGGGCCGGCAGGCGATCCGGGCGCGGATGGTGGTGGATGCCTCGGGCGATCTGGACGTGGCGGCCTCGGCGGGCGCGTCCTTCGCGACCGGGCAGTTCATCGTCACGACCGTCTTCCGCCTCATGGACGTGGATACCGCCAGGGCGGAAGCGTTCGAATACGAGAACCCCGAAGCCTTCAAGGCGCTGGATCGCCAGGCAAGGCGCGTCATCGGCGGGGCCTGGGGGATGTGGTGGCTGAAGACGCCGCTGCCCGGCGTGGTCTGGTGCAACTGCCCGCATATGCCGGGCTATGACGGCCTGTCGCCCGAACACATGGTCGAGGCCGAATATGAAGGCCGCCGCCGGATGATGGCGCTGCTGGACTTCGCCCGCGCCAACCTGCCGGGCTTCGAGAACGCCAAGATGCTGGGCGCGGCGGAACAGATGGGCATCCGGCAGACGCGGCTGTTGCAGGGCGAATACATCGTCACCAAGGACGACGTGAAGAAGCGGCGCCATTTCGCGGACTCGGTCTGCCGGGGCAGGGACTACTATACCCCCTATCGGGCGCTGCTGCCCCGGGGGATCGACAACCTGATCGTCGCCGGACGGCACTATTCCGTCGAAAGCGAGGCGCAGAAGCAATCGCGCGAAATCCCCCCCTGCATGGCCCAGGGCGAGGCTGCCGGCGTGGCCGTGGCCAAGGCGCTTCAGGCGAACTGCGCGCTGCGCGACGTCGATGTCAGGACCATCCAGAAACAGATGCGGGCGCAGGGCGCCGATCCGGGCGACATGCCCTCGGCCAATGCGCTGATCGAACCAATCGCCGCCGCCTGAGAAAGGGAACCACCATGACGAAACAGCACCTCCCGCTAGAGGGCATCCGCGTCCTCGACTTTACCCAGGTGATGATGGGCCCCTGCGCCACCCAGATGCTGGCCGATTTCGGCGCGGACGTGATCAAGGTCGAACGCCCCGGCGAGGGCGACCTGTCGCGCAACTTCTTCGGAGAGCCGAGCGAGGAGGCGATGAACAACGCCGTCTTCGCCTCGCTCAACCGCAACAAGCGGTCGGTGGAGATCGACACCAAGTCCGAGGCCGGCCGCCGGATGATCTATGACCTGGTCGCCCAGTCGGACGTGGTCGTGGACAATTTCCGCGCCGGGGTGATGCGGCGCCTGGGTTTCGACTATGACACGCTGTCGAAGATCAACCCCGCCATCATCTGCGCCTCGGGTACCGGCTTCGGAGAGGTCGGCCCCTATGCCCACAAGGGTGGCCAGGACGTGCTGGCCCAGGCGATGACCGGGGTCATGGAAAAGACCCAGGATCCGGCGGTGCCGAAGTCGATCTATCCGACCACGCTTTGCGACTACACGGCCGGGATGCATCTTGTGCAGGGGATCCTTGCGGCGCTGCTGGCGCGGGCCAAGACCGGGCGCGGGCAGAAGGTCGGCGTCTCGCTTTATGACTCGATGATCGCCATGCAGATGCAAGAGGCCGCGCAATGGTCGAAGCACCGCGAGGTGCTGAACTGGGCCGCGATGCCCCTGACCGGCGTGTTCGACACGACCGACGGGGCGGTGGTGGTGGTCGGCGCCTTCAAGCCGCATCCGCTGCGCGACATATGCGCGGCCCTGGAGATCGAGGATCTGTCGGCCGATTATCCGAACCTTGCGTCGCAGCGGGCCAACAAGCCCTATCTGCAGGGCCGCTTCCGCGATGCCTTTGCGACCAACACGACCGCCCACTGGATCAAGCGGCTTGAGGATCAGGACCTGCTCTGCGCCCCCGTCCGTTCCCTGGGCGAGGCGCTGGATGACGCGCAGACCGCGGTCAATGGCATGTTGCTGGACCTGGACCACCCGATCCTGGGAAAGATCACCCTGGTCGGGTCGCCCGTTCATCTCAGCGAGGCCCCTCTGGTGATCCGCCATGCGCCGCCGCGGCTGGGGGAGCATACCGACGAGGTCATCCGCGAATTCAACCTGAACGCCGTCGCGCGGAAGGAGGCGGTATGACCGTCCGCTTCGAAGTCGTCGATCACGTCGCGCGCGTCACCATCGACCGTCCCGACCGGATGAATGCCGTCGATGCTGCGACCGATGCCAGGCTTGACCGCATCTGGTCGGAAATCGAGACGCGCAGCGATATCCGCTGCGTGGTCCTGACCGGGGCGGGGGACCGGGCCTTCAGCGCGGGCGCGGACATGAAGGCCGCGAACGGACTCAGCGGGCTGGAATACTGGGGCGCCGCCAATCCGAACGGCTTCGGCGGCATCGCCCTGCGGCAAAGCCTGACCGTGCCCGTCATCGCCCGGGTCAACGGCCTTGCCCTTGGCGGCGGGTTCGAGATGGTGCTGGGCGCCGATATCGTCATCGCCTCGACCGAGGCCCGGTTCGGGCTGCCAGAGGCGCGGGTCGGCCGCCTGCCCCTGGACGGCGGCATGGTCGCCCTGCAACGCCTGATCCCCCGCAACATCGCCGCCGGGCTGATGATGACGGGCCGGATGCTGTCCGCGCAAGAGGCCGCGCGGTTCGGGCTGGTCAACGCGGTCGTGCCGCCCGACGGGCTGGATGCCGAGGTCGATGCCTGGGTCGCGGACATCCTGTCCTGCGCGCCCCTGTCGGTGGCCGCGATCAAGGACACGATCCGTTCGACGGCCCATCTGAATCCGCAGGAAGCGCGCGACCTGCGCCGCCCGGCCCTGATCGCCGCCCTGAAATCCGAGGATTCGGTCGAAGGCGTCGCCGCATTCCGCGAAAAGCGTGCGCCCGTCTGGCGCGGCCGGTAAATGCCATGGCGCTTGTCATCCAGGGCCGCTGCATCGACGTCAAGGACGGGATCTGCACCACCTCCTGTCCCGTCGACTGCATCTACGAGGGCGAGCGGATGTTCTACATCCACCCGACCGAATGCATCGAATGCGGCATGTGCGAAAGCATCTGCCCCGTCGATGCGATCCGATACGAGGACGAGCTGGACCCCGAAAACGCCATCTTCGCACGCATCAACCGCGAGGTCTTCATCAACGAGGCCGGCGAGATGGAAGAACCCGGCGGCTGGTCCCGTGCCATGGCGCCCCGGCCGGACCATCCGGATCTGCCGGCTGCTCCCCGTCTCGTCATGCAGGCAACCCGAAGGAGAATAGGATGAAAGGGATCGTCGCTGCGGTGCCGACACCGATCGATGCACAGGGCCGCTTCCTGGGGGCCGCCTTTGTGGAACATGCGCGCTGGGCCCTGGCCAACGGCTGCGACGGATTGAACGTCCTGGGATCGACCGGCGAGGCGAATTCCCTCGACACCGGGACGCGCCGCATGGTCATGACCCAGGCCGCCGAGGCGCTGGACCTTTGCCGCCTGATGGTCGGGACCGGCACGCCGTCGATTGACGAAACCATCGGTCTGACCTGCCATGCCGATGACCTGGGCTATCCTGTGGCCCTGGTTCTGCCACCCTATTACTATACGCCCCCGTCCGAGGAGGGGCTGATCGCCTGGTACCTGGCGCTTCATGCGGCGCTGGGCGACCGGCCGATCCGGGTCTGGTTCTACAATTTTCCGCAGATGACCGGCTTCGTGATCCCCGAGGCGGTGATCGCGCATCTGCACGCCGCGGCGCCGCAGCGTTTCGATGGCATCAAGGACAGTTCCGGCGACCTTTCCTATTGCCGCGGCCTGGTTTCCCGGCTCCCCGGCCTGAAGGTCTTTCCCAGTTCGGAAACCACGCTGGCCGAGGGACCAAGGGACGGCTTCGCAGGCTGCATCTCGGCCACGGCGAACCACACCGCCCCGATTTGCGCGCGCGTCTGGCGGGGAGAGGTTGGCCTGGCGCCCCAGCTTGCCGAGTTGCGAGCGGCCATATCGGCCTGCCCGCTGATCCCCGCGGTCAAGTATCTGGTGGCCTGCCGCACCGCCAACCCCGAATGGCAGAACGTGCTGCCGCCCTTCACGACCCTTGGCGCGTCCGCCATCGCATCGCTGGATCGGCTGGCGTCCGAGCGCGTCGCAGCCTGAACCCAGCAGGAGAAGATCATGAAAGACGGAAACGAAATCCAGGGCAACCTGATCGGCGGCGAATGGCTGCCGGACGGCGACTGCCGCCCCAATGTGAACCCTTCCGATACCCGCGACATCATCGGGTTCTTTGCCTGTGCGGACCGCACCGCGGTCGATCAGGCCGTCCACGCTGCCCGGTCGGCCTTTCCGGCTTGGGCGGCGGCCGGTCCGCAGGTCCGGCACGACCTGCTTGATGCCGTCGGCACCGAATTGCTGGCGCGCAAGGAAGAGATCGGGCGCCTTCTTGCACGGGAAGAAGGCAAGACCCTGCCCGAGGCGATGGGCGAGACCATCCGCGCGGGGCAGGTCTTCAAGTTCTTTGCCGGAGAGGCGCTGCGCGTCGCCGGCGATGCCCAGCAGTCGGTCCGCCCCGGCATCGACGTCGCCGTCACCAGGGAACCCGTGGGCGTCATCGCCCTGATCACGCCCTGGAACTTTCCGATCGCCATCCCGGCCTGGAAGATCGCGCCCGCGCTTGCCTATGGCAATTGCGTGGTTCTGAAGCCCGCCGAACTGACGCCCGGCTGCGCCCATGTGATCGCGCAGCTTCTGCACAAGCATGGCTGCCCGGCCGGCGTCTTCAACCTGGTGATGGGGCCGGGCTCGGTCTTGGGCGATGCCCTGGTGTCGCATCCGGGCATCGACGCGGTGTCCTTTACCGGTTCGGCGGCGACCGGCTCGCGCATCGCTGCGACATGCGGCACCCTGCGCCGGAAGGTGCAGCTCGAGATGGGCGGCAAGAACCCGATGGTGGTGATGGACGACGCGGATCTGCAGAACGCGGTGCAGGCCTGCCTGAATGGCGCCTTCTTCTCGACCGGGCAGCGCTGCACGGCGTCTTCGCGGCTGATCGTGCAGAAAGGCATCCACGATGCCTTTGTCGAGAGGCTTGGCCGTGAAATGCGCGCCCTGCGCGTCGGGGATGCCTTGCAGCCGGATACCCAGATCGGGCCGGTGGTCGATCAGCGCCAGCTTGATTCCAACCTTGCCTATGTCGAGCTGGCCCGAAGCGAAGCTGCCGAGGTGCTTGGCGGCGAGCGGCTTGAGCTGGACAAGCCCGGTTTCTACCAGGCCCCGGCCCTGTTCCTGAACACGACGAACGACGCCCGCATCAACCGCGAGGAAATCTTCGGGCCCTGCGCCTCGGTCATCCGGGTCGAGGATTTCGACGAGGCCCTGGCCATTGCCAATGACACGGAATTCGGCCTTTCGGCCGGGATCTGCACGGGCAGCCTGAAGCACGCCTCGGAGTTTCGCCGCAGGGTCGAGGCGGGGATGGTCATGGTGAACCTGCCGACCGCGGGCGTCGACTATCACGTGCCGTTCGGAGGGCGCAAGGGTTCGTCCTTCGGCCCGCGGGAACAGGGTCGCTATGCTGCCGAGTTCTACACGGTGGTAAAGACGGCTTATCAGCTGGCCTAGCACGCCCTTGGCAGATCTTTAGCTGAGAGAAGCCTGCGGCATTGGGTTGGGGTCGGTTGGGCATGCAGCCAGGCTTCGACCGTGGCAGGCTTCCCGATCCGGCGACAGATGGATCACCCGCTGTCGCTCCAGGTCCTGGCTCAGCGTGCCGAACGCCGTCCCCAGCGCCAAGCCCGGTCGCCGATACCGATGATCCGCGCTTCGGCCCTGTCGCGGCCGTCGCCATGCCCAAGATGTCGCGGGGCCACAACCGCGGATGGACGGCTTGAACAGCACCGCCGGGCGATGGCCCGGCCGGCCCGTCCGCGCGGCCGCATGGCGATGGAAACCAGGGGCAGCAAGGGGCGTGTCGTCGGGCCCAAGGTCGCCGAACGCTTTGGCCGTTCGATCCTGGAACTGGGCGGCAACAATGCCGGCATCGTCTGCCCTCGGCCGATCTGGACATGGCATTGTGCGCCATCGCCTTCGGCGCGACGGGCACGGCCGGCCAGCGCTGCACGACGATGCGCCGCCTGCTCGTCCACGAAGCCTTGAATGCAGGCATGTCCCTATCCTTTCAATGCAGCGATCTCTTTGGGCAGGTTACGATAAATCTCCGCTGCGGGGCTGGAAAAACGCGATCACGGCTTTCAGGATGGATTTCGGCGGTCGAAGGATGAAGGAGCCCGGTGATGGATGCTTACGGCCATCTTCGCATTCTCGTCAGCATGATCCTGGGGCTGGGGATCACCCGCGTCCTGTCGGGACTGTCGCGGCGCATCCAGTCGCCGGCCCGGACCGAGGGCATGCTGGCCCAGACGATCTGGGCGGTCGTCATCCTGCTGGGCGCCGTGCATTTCTGGTGGTGGGAATTCGGGCTGCGCCGCATCAGCGACTGGCATTTCGGCGCCTATGTCTTCGTTCTCTGCTATGCCTCGCTGCATTTCGTGATGGCGACGCTGATCTTTCCCGACGCGCTGCCCGACCATGCCGAAAGCGAGAGCTTCTTCATGCGCCGCCGCCGCTGGTTCTTCGGCGTCTTTGCGCTGACATTCGGTTTCGACCTGTTCGACACGCTGATGAAGGGCAGCGATTATCTTCATGCGTTGGGGCCCGAGTATTTCCTGAGGCTGGCCCTGGGCCTGTGCGTGGCCTTCGCGGCGCTTCGCGCCCGGACCCTGCAACGCGTCGCGCTGATCGGCGCGGTCTGGCTGGCCTATGACATCAGCTGGATCGTCCGCAGATATGACAGCCTGGGATGAGCCGATGGATGACCTTGCCAACTCCGGGATCGCTGCAGCTTCTTAGGGGCGCGTGCGCGCAAGGGCCGGCGGCGACCGGCCGTCAGGTCAGGCCCGCCTTGCGCAGCCCCTCGACGTAAAGCTCCAGATCCTCGGGATGCTTCAGCGGCGGCACCTTGCGCCAATGCGCGATGGTGAAATTCGGATGCACCTGCATCACCGCGCGGGCATGGTGGCGGGCCTCGTCCATCTGGCCCAGCAGCGCATGGCTGGCCGCCAGCAGCCGGTGCGCCTCGGACTGGTCGCGCATCTTGGAAAGCGTCTCGATGGTCCTGGCGTAATCGCCATGGTGGAAATGGGCGTCGCCCAGGAACCACAGATAGGCGTCCGGGTAATAGGGATTCAGCCGCATCGCCCGCTCCAGAAGCTGCACCGCCCGGTCGCCCTGCCGGACATAGGCAAGACAGTCGCCGGTATAGGCCAGCAGGTCGGCGTCGTTGGGGTTCAGTTCCAGCGCATGTTCATAGGCGGCCAGCGCCTCGTCGTGCTGCTTCTTGTAGAGATGGGCCAGGCCCATTTCCGAAAAGCCGCGCGAATCCAGATTGTCGCATTGCACCGCCCGCTTGGCCAGGACCAGCGCCTGGTTCAGCGCCGCGTCCGGGTCGTTGGTCCAGTTGTAGCGCCATTCGACGTTGAAGGTGCGCGACATCGCCGCATAGCTGCGGCCATAGCTGGGGTCGAGGTCGCGGGCCTCCTCGAACAGGCGGCGGGCGTGCAGGTTGGCATCGGGCAGGAAGCGCAGCCCCATGTCCTGGCCGCGCAGCACCAGCCCATAGGCGTAAAGCGCCGGATGCGCCTGTTCGGCCAGCCGTCGCCGTTCGGCGGTGTCGAGCTGGATCGCCACCCGCGCCGCGGTCATCGCGGTCACGTCGTCCTGGAAATCGAAGATGTCCTGCATGACGCCGTCATAGCGTTCGGACCAGATGACGTTCTCGGATTCCGCCTCGGCCAGATCGACGGTGATGCGCAGCCGGTTGCCGGCCCGGCGGAACCCGCCGGTCAGCAGGTAGCGCACGCCCAGCCGGCGGCCGATCTCGCGCAGTGAGGTGGTCTGCGCCGCGACCAGGACCGAGGAATGCCGCGCGATTACCATCAGCTGCCGGAACCGGCTCAGGTTGGTGATCAGATCGGCGACGATGCCCTGGCACAAATGCTGGTCGCGGGGATCAGCCGAGAGATTTTCCATCGGCAGGATCGCCAGCGAGGCGTCGGGCTGGCTGGGATCGGTGCGGCGCAGCATGTCGCGCGGCAGGGGGGACGCGGGCGCGGCTGCGGCGGCCGAGGGCATCGCGGCATAGATCTCGACCGGGGCCGAGATGTTCTTGAGCCGTCGTCGCCCCAGCGAGCGCAGCGCCAGTTGCGCATTGTCGCGCACGATCCGGTAGACCGTCTCGGTGACGCAGATGCCGCCGGGCTCGGCAAAGCTCTGGATCCGCGCGGCCAGGTTGACGCTGTGGCCGTAGACCCCGTCCTGCCCCTCGAAGGTCTCGCCCAGCGAGATGCCGACGCGCCAGGCGATCGGTTCGCGCGTCTCGGCCCAGGCGGATTCGCAGGACAGTTCGCGCTGCATCTCGATGGCGAAATGCAGCGCCTTGTGGACGTCCTGAAACACGGCGACCAACCCGTCCCCGGCGGTGTTGACCACGGTGCCGCCGTAATCCCCGACCAAGTTGCGGATCAGCGCAAGCGAGCGCGTCAGCCGCAGGATCGTTCCCGCCTCGTCCTGCTCGATCAGGCGGGTATAGCCGTGGATGTCGGCATAAAGCACCGCCTGAAGCCGGGGGCCGGTCAAACCGGGCTGTTCGGTCATGGCTCGTCCAAGGCTCCTTTCGATGGCACCGAGAAAGGCGCAGCCGCCCGGCCTGTCAAGCCCGGATCGCGGCGGCGGGCCGCGTCACGGGGCCCGTGACAGCCGCCGGCACGGGCCTATAATACCCGCATGACATATGACAGGCATCATATCCCGCAATTCGGCCTGCGTCCGGCGCGACCCGAGGAATATCCCTTTGCCGAGGCGATCTATATCGACGCGATGCGGCCCCTGATGCTGCAACTGGACGCCTGGGACGAGCCGATGCGCCGGGCGGCGATCCGGCGCTCGTTCAAGGCGGCGGATTCCTGCATCATCACGCTGGAGGGCAGGGACATCGGCTGGATGCAGGTCACGCAGCGGGATGCCGACTACAACCTGGCCCAGCTGCAGCTGCTGCCGGAATATTGCGGCCGGGGCATCGGCTCGCGGATCCTGCGCGACCTGCTGCATCGGGCCGCGTGCGAGGGCAGGACCGTCTCGCTGTCGGTGGTGCGGACCAACCGGGCCATCGGCCTTTACCTGCGGCTGGGCTTTCGCATGATCGACCCCGATGCCACGCCGATCCTGGACATGGTCTGGGCGCCCGAAGGATTGCGGCGCTGACGCGCGAGGCCGGGATCAAGGGCTATCGCAGCGGTTGCCACCGCGGCGTGGCACCGGCCGAAACCGTGGCGCGGGTCCGGCCGCTGATGGCACGGATGGGCATCACCCGCATTGCCGATGTCACCGGGCTGGACCGGATCGGCGTGCCGGTGGTGATGGTCTGCCGGCCGAACGCCCGCTCGCTGGCGGTGTCGCAGGGCAAGGGGCTGGACCTGGCTGCCGCCACCGCCTCGGGCCTGATGGAGGCGGCCGAGCTTTACCACGCCGAGCATGTCGAGGCGCCGCTGAAGCTGGGCAGCCTGAACGAGCTGGCCCATTCTCACGCCATGATCGACATGGACCGGCTGGCCAGGGTCTCGGACCGGTTCCACCGCGACCTGCCGATGCTGTGGATCGAGGGGCGGGATCTCGTCTCGGGCCGGGCGTGCTGGCTGCCCTTCGAATGCGTGCGGGCGAACTATACCCTGCCGCCGCCCCCCGGCAGCGGGTGCTTTCCCTGCAGCAGCAACGGCCTTGCTTCGGGCAATACCATGATCGAGGCGACCTGCCATGCCATCTGCGAACTGGTCGAGCGCGACGCCGCGACCCTGTGGCACCTGCTGGCGCCCGAACGCCGCGCCGCGACCGGGCTGGATCTCGGCAGCGTCGACGATCCCGCCTGCCGTGCGGTGCTGGACCGGATGCAGGGGGCCGGTTTCGACGTGCATGTCTGGCAGCTGGCCAGCGACCTGGCGGTGCCGGCCTTCTTCTGCCTGCTCTCGGACCGGCGCGAGCCGGGATCGCATCACGGCATCGGTGCCGGGGCGCATCCCGCGCGCGCCATCGCGCTGCTGCGCGCCCTGACCGAGGCGGCGCAGGTGCGCTGCACCTATATCTCGGGCGCGCGGGACGATCTGCGCCCGGAGGACTACAGCCCGCAGGAACTGTCCCGCAAGGCGCGGCGGGCCGCCGGGATGCGCGCCAGCCACCGGCCCGAGACGGATTTCGCGGCGGTGAAAGAGTTCGTCTCGATGGATTTCGCCGAAGACCTGGACTGGCTGCTGTCCCGCCTGCGGGCGGTCGGCATCGACGAGGCGGTGGCCGTGGACCTGCGCAAGCCGGGCCTGGACCTGCCGGTCGTCCGCCTGGTGATTCCGGGGCTGGAGGCGCCCCATGACCACCCCGGCTGGCGGCCCGGCCCCCGCGCCCGCGCCGCCGGGCAGGCCGCGACATGAGCGTGGTGGTCTTTTCCGGCCCCTCGCTGCGCGCGCGCGACCGCGCCGCCTTTCCGCAGATCCGCTTCCTGCCGCCCGCGCAGCAGGGCGATCTTTATCGCGCCGCGCGGCAGCGGCCCCTGGCGATCGGCCTGATCGACGGCAGTTTCGACGGCGTGCCCGCGGTCTGGCACAAGGAGGTGCTCTGGGCGATCTCGCAGCGCATCGCCGTCTTCGGTGCCGCCAGCATGGGCGCCCTGCGCGCCGCCGAGCTTGCGCCTTTCGGAATGCGGGGCGTCGGGCGCATCTTCCGGGATTTCCGCGACGGCCGGCTGACGGATGACGACGAGGTGGCGCTGCTGCATGGACCGGCAGAGACCGGCCATGCCGCGCTGAGCGAGCCGATGGTCAATATCCGTGCCACCGTCGCCGCCGCGCTGGCGGCGGGCATCGTCGACGATGCGGGTGCTGCGCATCTGCTGGCCACCGCCAAGGCGCAGTTCTACAAAGAGCGCGACTGGCCCGGCGTCCTGGCGGCCGCGGCGCAGGTGCCCCCCGCCATGCGCGACCGCCTTGCGGCATGGCTGCCCGGCGGCCGCATCGACCAGAAGCGTGCGGATGCGCTGGAACTGCTGCACGAAATCCAGGCCCATGCCGCGCGCGGCGAACCGCCCCCGGAGCCGGATTTCGCCTTTGAATGGACCGAGGCCTGGGCCAATGCGCCCTGGCTTGCGGCGCATGAGCAGGACACCGGGGCGGCGGATGCGCTGCTGCTCGATGCGCTGCGCCTGCGGGGCGAGCCCTATCTGGACCTGCGCCGCGCCGCCCTGCTGCAACACCTCGCCGCCGAGACCGCCGGGCGCGAGCGATGCGGGCCGGACCCGCAGCGCATCGCCCAGGCCGCGCTGGAGTTTCGCCTGCCGCGCGGCTTGCTGCGCGGGCAGGACATCGACCGCTGGGCGGCGGAAAACGGGCTGGACCGTGCGGGATTCGACCGGCTGATGGCCCGGCTGGCGACGCTCGAGGCGATGGCGCAGGACCGCGACGCGGCGCTGGGGCCGGCGATCCTGGACCAGCTTCGGCTGGACGGCGGCTATGCCGCCTTGCGCGAGCGCATCCTTGCCTGCGCGGATTCCGAGCCGCCGCCGCCGCCGCCGCTGCTGGTGGCCTGGTATTTCCGCACCCGTCTTGGCCGCGACCTGCCCGAGGATCTGGAGCATTACGCCCGCAGCCTCGGCTTTCGCGATATGGGGCATTTCCAAGCCGCGCTGGCGCGGGACCATGCGCTGTGGCTGAAAGACGGGCAGCCGCCGCCCGATGCGGGCGCGAGCGACAAACCCATCGACAGCGGCCGCCCGGCACCGTAGTCTGAAGGTCCGGGCCCGCAGGCCTAGCCCTGCGCGGCGGTGGAAAATTCCCTTTCCCGGCGGAGGTTGCGATGCCCGAGACCTTGCTGAGCCCCTCGAACCTGCTGCTTTTCGGTCGCGTGGTCGAGGATTTGCAGATCCGCCCGCCCTCGGCGCATGGCAAGCACGACGATCCCCGGCATGGGCCGTTCCCACGCGCCCGCGGCGGCACGCCCGGCCTGCTCGAGCGGCAGTTGCAGGCCGAAGATGCGAATTTTGCCCGCATCTACGGCTTTGCCTTCGAGGGGCTGTATCACGTCATGCCGCGCCCGGCGCTGTTTCTGGTGCACGGACCGGGGCTGGATGCAGGGAAGGTCATGTCGCAGCTGCGCTCGCCGCAGGCCGCCCCGGCCGAGGCGATGGGCGAGGGGACGGGTGAGGGGGCGCGCGGCCTTCCCCAGCCCGACGACCTGATGGTCTGGTCCTATGACAAGGCCGATTACTCGATCCGCCTGGACGTGCGCTCGGGCATGTTCGAGCAGTTGCTGTTGGATCCGCGCGGTGGCCCGGAACGCGGCATGAGCGTGCACGGGATGAGCGTGCGGGGCATGAGCGCAGGCAGCGACGGCAAGGATTAGCCCCGCCCCCGGCTGGCCCCCGCCCATCGCCCCCGCGCGGTTCCGCGGCGGCTGGACAATCCGAAGGAATGCGGGTCAGGATCGGCATGATCCTGACCCTTCTTTCAGAGATACGTTAGAACGAGAAAATGGTTAAATGCTCTGAAATTTCCACGGAAGCTGGGCCGGACCCGTCAGGCCCTGACCATTGCCTGGCCGTGCAGGCCGGCACGGCCCTCGATCCGGGCCACGGAACAAGCGGCCGGGGTATCGGGAACCAGGGCCGGCGGGTCGGCAAGCACCTTTGCCGCCGCGTGCCACAGCGGCGCCTCGGCGGCGATCAGTTGCCGCGCGGCCGCGATGCCCCGCGGGCGCTGCGCGGATCGGGCCAGGGCCCGGTAGTCGGTGACAAGCCCGCCCAGCAGCCGGCACAGATCCTGCATCGCCTGTTCCAGCCGCTGGGTCACGCGGGACTGGGTGGCGGTCTGGGTCGCAATGGACAGGGCCATGGCGATCTGTGGCGCGGCCTCGCGCAGCGGCCGGTATTCCTGGGACAGCCCGGCCAGCAGCCCGACCAGCTGCGGCAGGCGGCCGGCCATCGGGCCAAGCTGCCGGGCGATCTCGTCACGCGACAGCAGGGTCGCCGCCGCCTGGTTTTCCAGCCGGACCAGGATTTGCGCCAGGTCGTGGCGTTGCGCCAGCGCGATGCCGTCGCCCCGTTCCAGGAACGCCTCGATCGCCGCGGCAAGCTCGAACGCGGCGGGCTCGATCCGGGCGCAGGCGCAGATCATCGGGCCATCGGCGCCTTCGAGCCGCTGCAGCTCGACCGCCAGCGCGCCCCAGAGCCGCTGCTCGCTCAGCCGGATCATCCCGGCGCTGTTGTGCGGCGAACGGGCGCGGCCGCGCAATGACCCGCGCGCCTGCTCCAGATTGGCGGCGATGCCGTTCAACTGCGGCACGAGATCGGCCGCCGACGTTTCGGCCAGCGCGGCGGCCCGTTCGGCGGCCTCCTCGACCTGAATCATCATCGACTGGACGCGCGGCAGCAACTGTTCGAGGCAATAATGCGACATCGCGCGCAGGCTGGCCTGACCATCGACAGCCGCATGGGCCATGATCCCGGCCCGGTTGGCGACGATCTGCGGCGGATCGCCCTGAAAACGGGCGCGCACCTGCACATGCAGGGCAGCCATGGTCAGTTGACGCAGCAGGCCGGCGGCCGCGGCCAGCGGTTCCTTGGCAATACATGGTGCGGAATGTCTGTTCGACATGAAACACGCCCTTTGGTTGCTGGAGTTGACCCGGATCCTGCCACAGCCGTCGCCGCGGTTCTGTGCGCGGGCGCACAAAGCCGGCCCCGCGCAGGTAAACGATTGAATGGTATGGGGAAAGGATGAAGAAGATTCTGGATTTGGCCGAGTTGCCGTGGTTCGCCGGGCTGCCGGGCGAGGTTCTGGCCGGAATCGAGGCCGGCTCGCGCCGCCGCCATGTCGCCCGCGGCCAGCTGATCCTTGAACGGGGCGATCCCGGCAGCTCCGTGCTTTTTGTCCTGTCGGGAAGCGTCCTGGCCGTGCAATGGACGCCGAGCGGGCGCGAGATCGTCTATAGCGAGATCGCCTCCGGCAGCGCCTTCGGCGAGCTGTCGGTGCTGTCGGGGACGCCGCGTTCGCTGTCGCTTTACGCGCGCACGGCCTGCGTCCTGCTGGAGATGCCCGGCCCGCTGCTGATCGGGCTGGTGGATACGCAGCCGCTCGTCCGGCAGGCGGTGCTGCGCGGGCTGGTCCGGCGGATCCACGACCTGACCGAACGGGTACACGAGCTGACCTCGCTGGATGTCGAGGAACGGCTGCGCGCCTATCTGCTCCGCGTCTCGCTGGAGCATGGCGGGCTTGAGCCGGGGTGCCGCGTGCCCGATCCGCCGACCCATGCCGAGATGGCGAACATGATCGGCGCCAACCGCGAGGCGGTCAGCCGCGTGCTGGCCAAGCTCAGCCGCGCGGGCATCATCGAATCGGGGCGGAAATACCTGCGCATCCTGCGGCCCGATGCCCTGATCCTGGACGAGACGGGCAAGGGCGGCTGATCCGCGGCCGCGGCATGCGCCAACTCGGCCCTGCTGCCGCTCGAATTTCTGGTCATCCGGCTTGAAGTCGCCGAAGATGCCGATCATGCGCCAGCCCACCGCGGGGATCCTGCACGAGTTCTTCATGGTTCGACCAGGCATCGCGATCGCCGGCGGACCATCACCGCTTCATCTGCAACCAAGGGAATTGGACCATGACGACGCAAGGCACAAGGACGACCGCCGGTCGCGGGCGGCTCTATGACAGCATCCTGGACACGGTGGGCGACACGCCGGTGATCCGCGTCAACAACCTGGCGCCCCAAGGGGTGGATCTCTACGTCAAGGCGGAGTTCTTCAACCCCGCCGCCTCGGTCAAGGACCGGCTGGCGCTGAACATCATCGAGGCGGCGGAACGCTCGGGCGCCTTGCAGCCGGGGCAGACGGTGGTCGAGGCGACCAGCGGCAACACCGGCATCGGGCTGGCCATGGTCTGCGCGCAAAAGGGCTATCCGCTGGTCGTCACCATGGCCGACAGCTTTTCGGTCGAGCGGCGGCGGCTGATGCGGCTGCTGGGGGCCAAGGTGGTGCTGACGCGCCGCGCCGATAAGGGCACGGGAATGTACAACAAGGCCGTGGAACTGGCGCGGGAACACGGCTGGTTCCTGGCCCGCCAGTTCGAGACCGCGGCCAATGCCGACATCCACGAGGCGACCACGGCGCGCGAGATCCTGGGCGATTTCGCCGGGCGCAGGCTCGACTGCGTGGTGACGGGCTATGGCACGGGCGGCACCGTGACCGGCCTTGCCCGCGTCCTGCGCAAGGAGCGGCCCGAGACCAGGATCGTGCTGGCCGAGCCGGCCAATGCCGCCCTGGTCTCCAGCGGCATCGCGCAGGAGCGGGGTGCGGCGGACGCGCCGGCGGTCAGCCATCCGGCCTTCGAGCCGCATCCGATCCAGGGTTGGACCCCGGATTTCATCCCCTTCGTGTTGCAGGAGGCGCTGGACAAGGGCGGCTATGACGAGCTGGTCACGGTGCCCGGCGCGGAGGGTATCGCCTGGGCGAAAAAGCTGGCCGCGCGCGAGGGGATCCTGACCGGCATCTCGGGCGGCGCGACCTTTGCCGCCGCCATGGGCATCGCCGAAAAGGCCGCGCCCGGTACGGTGATCCTTGCCATGCTGCCCGATACCGGCGAGCGCTATCTCTCCACACCGCTGTTCCAGGATATCCCCGAGGACATGGACGAGGAGGAACGCGCGCTTTCCGAATCCACCCCCGGCTACCGGATGGGCTGAGCGCCATGGCCGCGCCGCGCCGGATGCCGGAACCCGAGGATAGGGCGCGCGTTTGGGCTGAGCGGGGCGCTGGCCGATTTGCTGGCGGCTGCGGATGGCCCCGACCGGCGCGGCTGCGGGTGATCGGATGGCTGAAGGAGGCCGCGGGTTTTCCCGCCTCCGCCAGAGGCATGCAGACCGCAACCGGGCGACCGGGATCGGCCTGCGGCAGCAGGGCTGGCCGCCCTGCCGCGCCCCTTGCGCCTCCGGCGAGGACCGATGCCGGGCTGCGGCCGCGGTGTGGTCAGGCTGGACGCGACCGCAAGGGGCGGCCCCGAACGCCGAGCGCATGAATCGGCTGCAAAAGGGCGGGATCGGCGCCTTTCCCGATACCTGGATGCATGGCGAGGACCGGCCACGGGCCGCCCCTTGCGCGATCGCCGGATCTCGGAGGCGGATCTGGGCGCGGCGCTGGTGGTCCGCATGGGCAGGGCGCCGGGGCAATGCCGGAACCTCCGCGGGCGGGTAAGCCGGTGCGGATCCTGCCCTGCACCCCTTGCGCCGATGTCATTCCTTCCCTTCGATACCATCCAGGAACCGCAGCACCTCGGGGCCGAGGCCCTCGACGATCCGCGCCACGCCCTCGGCATTCGGATGCAGGCCGTCGGGTTGCAGATAGGCGCCCAGACCCGCGGGATCGCCCGTGCCTTCCAGCAGCGGCGCAAGGAAGCTGCCCGCCAGCGGCACATCATGCGCCCGTGCAAGCTCCGGGTAGATGGCATCGAAGGCCCTGCGGTATTCGGGGCCGTAATTGCCCGGCGCCTCCATGCCCACCAGCAGCACCGGCACCTCCTGCGCGGCCGCCTCGGCCAGGATGGCGTCCAGATTGGCGCGGCTGACCTCGGGCAGGATGCCGCGCAAAAGGTCGTTGCCGCCCAGGGCCAGGATCATCGCATCCGCCCCGTCGGCCAGCGCCCAGCCGACCCGTGCCCGCCCGCCCGCGGTGGTGTCGCCCGAGACCCCGGCGTTCAGCACCGTCACCTCGCGCCCCTCGGCCCGCAGCCAGGCCTCCAGCTGCGGCACGAAGCCCTGGTCCGGCGGCAGGCCGTAGCCCTGCGTCAGGCTGTCGCCCAGGGCCACCAGCTGCAGCGGCCCTGCCGCCGCCGGCAGCGCCAGCATGGCCAGGCCGATGAAAACCGCGGACATCGTAGCCATCATGCGGTTGCGGAAATCCCGCCCGGCCCCATATCCCCAGGCAGGACGGTCAGGTGAAGGACGGGCGATGACGGAGCCGGTGGTTTCGCTGCGCGAAGCGCGGCTCACGTTGATGGGAAACGCCGGGCCGGTGGACATCCTGAGAGGCATCACCCTGGACGTGGCGCGGGGCGAGACATTGGGGCTGGTGGGTCCGTCCGGTTCGGGCAAGTCCTCTCTCCTCATGCTCATGGGCGGGCTCGAACGGGCCACGGGGGGCAGCGTCCGGGCGCTGGGTTGCGATCTGACGGCCCTGGGCGAAGATGCGCTTGCCCGGTTCCGCAGGGGGAATATGGGCGTGGTCTTCCAGTCCTTCCACCTCATCCCGACGATGACGGCGCTGGAAAACGTCGCCGTGCCGCTGGAACTGATGGGCGCGCGGGACGCTTTCGAACGCGCGGCCGCCGAACTGGCTGCCGTGGGGCTGGAAAAGCGCGCCGGGCATTATCCCGCGCAGTTGTCGGGGGGCGAGCAGCAGCGCGTGGCCCTGGCCCGCGCCGCGGTGACGCGGCCCGCGATCCTGTTGGCCGACGAGCCGACCGGCAACCTGGACGGCAAGAACGGCAGGGCGATCATGGACCTGCTGTTCGGGCTGCGCGACCGGCACGGCGCGACGCTGATCCTTGTCACCCATGCGCCCGAACTCGCGGCGCGCTGCGACCGGGTGGTGCATCTGGCCGACGGCCGGATCGAGGGCGAGGCGGCAGGGCAGAGGGCGGCGGAATGACGGCCGCATCCCCTTGCCGCCCGGCGCGGATGCCGGCTCGCGGCCGAGGCCCCGCGCAAACCGCCGCCGCCCGCGCGGTCCGGCCATGAGCGCCCGCACGGCCCTGCGCCTTGCCCGGCGCGAGCTGCGCGGCGGATTGCGCGGCTTTCGCATCTTCCTGGCCTGCCTGATCCTGGGCGTCGCGGCCATCGCGGCGGTGGGCATCGTGCGCGCCTCGATCCAGGCGGGGCTGGCCGAGCAGGGCAGGGTTCTGCTGGGCGGCGATGCGCAGATGCAGTTCACCTATCGCCATGCCTCCGAGGCCGAGCGCGCCTTCATGGACCGCGTGGCGCTGCGCATCTCCGAGGTGATCGATTTCCGCTCGATGGCCGTCGCCGGCGAGGGCGACGCGGCCGAGCATGGCCTGACCCAGGTGAAGGCCGTGGACGGTGCCTATCCGCTGGTCGGCACGGTCGAGCTTGACCCGCCGATGCCGCTCGATCAGGCGCTGGCCGGCAGGGACGGCTTGCCCGGCGCGGTGATGGACCGGGTACTGGTCGACCGGCTGGGCCTTGGCATCGGCGACACCTTCCGGCTGGGCCTGCAATCCTTTCGCCTGGCAGCGGTGCTGATGGCCGAGCCCGACAGCGCCTCGGGCGGTTTCGGCCTTGGCCCGCGCACGCTGGTCGCCAGCCCGGCGCTGGCGGATTCGGGGCTGATCGGGCCGGGCACGCTGTTTGACACGCAATACCGCCTGCTCTTGCCGCCGGGCACCGATCTGTCCGCCCTGCGGCAAGAGGCGATGGCCGCCTTTCCCGATACCGGCCTGCGCTGGCGCGACAGCCGCCGCGCCGCGCCGGGGATCGAACGCTTCGTGGACCGGATCGGGGCCTTCCTGGTGATCGTGGGGCTGGCCGGCCTGGCGGTGGGCGGGGTCGGCGTCTCGGCGGCGATCCGCGCCTATCTGGCGGGCAAGACGGCCACCATCGCCACGCTGCGCACCCTGGGCGCCGACCAAAGGGTGGTGTTCCTGACCTATCTGTTCCAGATCGCGGCGCTGACCGCCCTGGGGGTCGGCGCGGGGCTGGTCCTTGGCGCGGCCGTCCCGCTGGCGCTTGCGCCGATGATCGCGCGCCTGCTGCCGGTGCCGGCGGTCTTTGCGCCCTGGCCCGCGCCGCTGGCCGAGGCGGCGTTCTACGGCATCGCGACCGCGCTGCTCTTCACGCTCTGGCCGCTGGCGCGCACCGCGCGCATTAGGGCGGCGGCGCTTTACCGCGAGGCGGCGGGTGCGGCGCAAGGCTGGCCCCGGCCAATATGGTGGGCGGTGTCCGCCATGCTTGCCGCGGTGCTGATCGGCGGTGCGGTGCTGTTTTCCGGCGTGCCGCGGCTGGCGCTGGGGGCGGCGTTCGGCATCGTGGCGGCCTTGGGCGTGCTGGTCCTGTCGGCCCTGCTGGTGCGCCGCGCGGCGCGGTTCCTGGCGCGCCGGCCCGCCCTGCGCGGGCGGCCGGCGCTGCGGCTGGCGCTATCGGCCATCGGCGGGCCGGGGCAGGAAACCACCTCGGTCATTCTCTCGCTGGGCCTGGGGCTTGCGGTGCTGGCCAGCGTGGGGCAGATCGAGGCCAACCTGCGCGCCGCCATCGACCGCGACCTGCCCGCCCGCGCGCCGGCCTATTTCTTCCTCGACATCCAGAACGACCAGATGGCGGCGTTCAACGCCCGGCTGGACGCCGATCCCGGCGTGGAGCGGGTGGAAAGCGCGCCGATGCTGCGCGGCATCCTGACCCGCATCAACGGCCGGCCCGCCGCCGAGGTCGCGGGCGACCACTGGGTGCTGCGTGGCGATCGCGGCGTCACCTATTCCGAAACGCCGCCCGAGGGCACCACGGTCACAGCCGGCACCTGGTGGCCCCAGGGCTACGACGGTCCGCCGCAGGTCTCGTTCGGGGCCGAGGAGGCCGCGGAGCTGGGGCTGGCGCTTGGCGACCGGATCACGGTGAACATCCTGGGCCGCGACATCGAGGCCCGGATCACCAGCTTCCGCGCGGTCGATTTCTCGACCGGCGGCCTCGGCTTCGTCATGTCGATGAGCCCGAACGCGCTCAGCGGCGCGCCCCATACCCATATCGCCACGGTCTATGCCGGGACCGAGGCCGAGGGCCGCATCCTGCGTGACCTGGCGCGCGCCTTCCCGAACGTGACCGCGATCCGGGTGCGCGACGCGGTGGACCGCGTGACCGACGCGCTCGGCGCCATTGCCTCGGCAGCGGCATGGGCGGCGGGGGCGACGCTCGTGACCGGGTTCATGGTGCTGATCGGCGCCGCCGCGGCGGGCGAGCGGGCGCGGGTCTTCGAGGCGGCGGTCCTGCGCACGCTGGGCGCGACGCGGGGACGCATCCTTGCCTCCTTCGCGCTGCGCTCGGCGCTGATGGGGGCTGCGGCGGGCCTTGTGGCGATCCTTGCCGGAGGGCTCGCGGGCTGGGCGGTGATCACCTTCGTGATGGAGGCGCGCTACGTGTTCGAGCCGGTCTCGGCGGTGGCGATCGTGCTGGGCGGGGTGGCGGCCGTCATGCTGGCCGGCATCGCCTTTGCGCTGCGGCCGCTGTCGGTGCGCCCGGCGCGCGTGCTGCGGATCCAGGACGGCTAGGCCGAGAGCCGGCATGTCTTGCTGGTGGTTCGCGACAAATGCTCCATGTCTGCGGGTTCTTGCCGCGGCGGGCATGTCGCAAGTCGATGACCGGGCAGCGATTTCCGGCATTCCGCATATCCCCCGGACCGGGCGCCGCCGGCGCGATGTTCCGGCAGCCTGGGGACTGCCGGTCACGCCCCATGATCGCTGCAATCGCGGGTTGCCGCACCGCATCTGCCAGCGCCTGTTCGAGAAGATCGCAGCGCCAGGGGCGGCGCATGGGAAAGCACGCCGCCCGGCGGCCGGCTTGGCAAAGGGAGGGCGGCTGGCAGCGGTCGGCCGTTCGCACGGTGGCGGGCCCGCAAGGTCCACTGTCCGGCCGGTGATCGCGGCCGCCCGGTCGCCTTCGCCCCGATATGGGCAACCAGCCCGCCGGGCGGTCCATGACCCATTATCCCGTCGCGTCGCGGCGATCCGCCGGTGGGGTTTTCCGATGACCGGTGCCCGCCCGTTCAGCCCCGCCCTTGCCGCAAGGCCGCGATCAGGTCGTGGAAGCGGTCGCCCTGCACGATCACATGGTTGCGCAGCGCCTTGGCCGCGCCCTCGCCGTCGCCGGCTCGGATGCGCGCCACCACCGCGTCATGTTCGGCGAAGGACCGCATCATCCGGTTGCGCACCTTGAGCTGCATGCGGCGATAGGGTTGCAGCATGGCATGCAGCCGCGCCGCCTCCTGCGCCAGAAAGGCATTATGGGTCGCACGATAGATGCAATGGTGGAAATCCGAATTGCGGGCATAATAGGCCTCGACCTCGCCGGCCTCGGCCAGTCGGCGGCAGATCTCGTGAACGGCCTCGAAATCGGCCAGTTCCGCCTCGGTGATGCGGCGGGCGGCCAGTCGGCCGCAGGTCGCCTCGATCTCGGCCATGACCTCGAAGCGTTCGGCCAGTTCGCTGGCGCTCCATTCGGTGACGAAAGTGCCGCGCTTGGGCACCACCCGGACCAGGCCCGAGGCCTCGAGCTGGTGCAGCGCCTCGCGGATCGGGGTGCGCGAAACCTCGAACTCCCGCTCCAGCGCCTCGGGATCCAGCCGGGCGCCGGGCGGATACTTGCCTTCCACGATGGCGTTTTCCAGCGCGTTGCGGATGCGCAGCGTGTTGGGGATCGTCGCCATGGAAAGCCTCCTTCTGCTCCTTGCCCGAAAGATAAGCAGTTTCCCGGCATTTATCCATCTTCGGATTTGATATATACAACAAGCAACAAGAAACGTATAACAGCCCGGTGAGGATTCGCGCGCCGGAGGAGGGCGCGGGAATCGGCCGCCGGTTCGCCGGCGCAAGGAGGTTTGCATGGAGAGGAGCCGCGCATGACCCCGCATCTGTTTTCGATCTACGCGCTGGCGGCGATGTTCGTCGTCGCCACCATCTGGCCAATCAACATGGGCGTGCTGGCCTATGTCGGCGCCTTCCTGGTCGGCACCCTGCTGGCCGGGCAGGCCGCCAAGGAAATCATCGCCGGCTTTCCCAGCGGCCTGTTCCTGACGCTGGTCGGCATCACCTGGCTGTTCGCGCTGGCGCAGAACAATGGCACCATCGACTGGCTGGTGCGCATGGCCGTGCGCGCCGTCAAGGGCCGCATCGGCGCGATCCCGTGGATCATGTTCGGCATCTCGGCCGTCCTGACCGCGGTGGGTGCAGTCAGCCCCGGCGCCGTCGCCATCGTGGCGCCCATCGCGCTGGGCTTTGCCTTCCGCTACCAGATCTCGCCGCTGCTGATGGGCCTGATGGTGGTGCATGGCGCCCAGGCCGGGGGCTTTTCGCCGATCAGCATCTATGGCGGCATCACCAATGGCGTGGTGGCCAAGGCCGGGCTGCCGTTGTCGCCCATGACCACCTTTGCCGCCAGCTTCTTCGTCAACGCGGCGGTGGCGCTTTTGCTGTTCATGATGCTGGGCGGGCGCAAGCTGATGCAGGCGCGGCAGGACCGGATCGAGCCGGTCGCGGTGCCGCATGTCGAGATTGCCCGCCCCGCCACCGGCCCGCAGATCTTCGGCGACAGCGAGGCCGAGGCGCTGAGCCGCCGCATCGGCGAGGAGGGAGGCGGGGAATCGAACCGTCTCGTCGCCGAGGTCGAGGAGGGCGACCAGCCCGACGGCACGCTCTATCAGATCGTGACGCTGGCCGGGCTGGCGTTGCTGGCGGTGCTGGTGCTGGCCTTCAATCTCGACATCGGCTTCGTCTCGCTGACCATCGGCCTGGCCCTGGCGCTGTGGGATCCGACCATGCAGAGGCGCGCCATGGCCCAGGTCGCCTGGCCCGAGATCATGCTGATCACCGGGGTTTCCACCTATGTCGCGGTGCTGGAGCACATGGGCACCATCGATTTCGTCGGCGACAGCGTGGCGGGCATGGCCTCGCCCTTGCTGGCGGCGCTGATGCTGTTCCTGATCGGCGCCGTGGTCTCGGCCTTCGCCTCGTCCACGGCGGTGCTGGGCTCGCTGATCCCGCTGGCGGTGCCCTTCCTGCAGGGCGATACCGGCGTCGGCGCCATCGGCTTCATCGCCGGCATGGCCGTCGCCTCGACCATCGTCGATGTCAGCCCCTTCTCGACCAACGGCGCCCTGGTTCTGGCCAATGCGCGCGGGGTGGACCGCCAGGTGTTTTTCCGCAGACTGCTGAGCTATGGCGCGCTGGTGACGCTGGTCGCCCCGGTCGTGCTGTGGCTGATCTTCGTCGTGCTGCCGGGGTGATCCCGGCAGGCCACCCGCTTTTCGGAGGCCCGAAATGATCAAGACCGTCGAGACCCCGCGCCCCGGACGCCCGGCCTTTCTGGGCGAGCTGTTCGAGGTGCTGACAGAGCGCGGCCGCCGCCTTTTGGGGCGGCGCGGCGCCGGCACCGCCCCCGAGGCGCCCGACCTGTGCGAGCTGGGCGAGGCGCTGCTGTCGCGGCGGGGCGAGGCCTCGGGGGTGGCCATCGCCCAGGGTCTGCTCGCCGCCTTCGAGGATGCCGATGAGGCGACGCGGCTGGCCTTCCTGCAAAACCTTGCCGACCGTTTCGGTCCCGATCCGGCGGCGGTCCGCGCGGCGCTGGAGGCGGTGCAGCGCGACCCCGAGGACGGGCGGGCCATCGAGGCGCTGCACGACGCCGCCGAGCCGCGCCGGCAGGAGCTGTTCCGCCGCCTGAACCTGGCGCCCGGCGGCACGGCGGCGCTGGTGCGGATGCGCGAGGAGCTGCTGCGCCATCTGAAGGGCAACCCCGCGCTGCGCCGGGTGGACGGCGATTTCGCGCATCTCTTCGCGTCCTGGTTCAACAGGGGGTTTCTCGTGCTGCGTCATATCGACTGGAACACACCCGCCAGCATCCTGGAAAAGATCATCCGCTACGAGGCGGTGCATGCCATCCAGAACTGGGACGACCTGCGCAACCGCCTGCAGCCGACCGATAGGCGCTGCTACGGCTTCTTTCACCCGCAGCTGGTGGATGAGCCGCTGATCTTCGTCGAGGTGGCGCTGACCAAGGAGATCCCGGACAATGTCGCCGGGCTGCTCGACCTCGACCGCCAGCCGATCGAAGCGGAGCGCGCCAGCACCGCGGTGTTCTATTCCATCTCGAACACCCAGCGCGGGCTGGCCGGGGTGTCCTTCGGCAATTTCCTGATCAAGCAGGTGGTCGAGGAACTCAAGGCGGAACTGCCCAACATCCGCAGCTTCGTCACGCTGTCGCCGGTGCCGGGCTTTGCCGCCTGGCTGGCCGGGCAGTGCAAGGACGCGATGTCGGAACTGATCGACGCCGACCAGCGCCTGGCCTTCGCCCTGCTGGACGATCCCGGCTGGCACAAGGATCCGGCCAAGGCCGAAAGCCTGCGCCCGCCGCTTCTGGCCGCCGCCGCGGCCTATTTCCTGCGCGCCCGCGACGGCAAGGGCCGCATCGTCGATCCGGTGGCGCGCTTCCACCTGGGCAACGGCGCCCGGCTGGAACGGCTGAACTTTTTGGGCGATGTCTCGGCCAACGGGCTGAAGCAGTCGCATGGGCTGATGGTGAACTATCTCTACGATCTCGACCGGATCGAGGCGAACCACGAAGCCTTCGCCGAACGCAGCGCCATCGCCGCATCGGACAGCGTCAAGCGCGCGCTGCCGGCCTCCAACCCATGAATCACGGGGACAACGCATGAGTGACAATCTGTTCGACCTTCTCGCCGCCGGCATCACCGACCCCGAGGCCGTGGCCATCGAGACGCAGGCCGGCGAGCGCATCCGCTACGCCGACCTGATCGCCCGCAGCGGCCGCATGGCCAATGCGCTGGCGGCCTTTGGCGTCCAGCCCGGCGACCGGGTGGCGGTGCAGGTCGAGAAATCGGTGCAGGCGATCATCCTCTATCTCGCCACCCTGCGGGCAGGCGCGGTGTTCCTGCCGCTGAACACCGGCTATACCCCCGCCGAGATCGGCTATTTCCTGGGCGATGCCGAGCCGCGGGTCTTTGTCTGCGACCCCGCCCGGCAAGAGGCGCTGCGCGCGCCCACCGAGGCCGCCGGCGCCCGCATGGTCACGCTGGATGCCGAGGGGCGGGGCAGCCTGACCGACGCCGCCGATGCCGCCCCCGAAACCTTTGCCACCGTGGCCCGCGACAGCGGCGACCTGGCCGCGCTGCTTTACACCTCGGGCACCACCGGCCGCTCCAAGGGCGCGATGCTGACCCATGGCAATCTGGTCTCGAATGCCCAGGTGCTGCGCGAGGCCTGGCGCTTTACCGCGCAGGACGTGCTGATCCACGCCCTGCCGATCTTTCACACCCACGGCCTGTTCGTCGCCACCAACGTGGTGCTGTTCTCGGGCGCCTCGATGATCTTCCTGCCGAAATTCGACGTCGACCGGATCTTCGAGGCGATGGCCCGCGCCACCGTGCTGATGGGCGTGCCGACCTTCTACGTCCGCCTGCTTCAGGACGACATGCTGAACGCCGAAACCACCGCGACCATGCGGCTGTTCGTCTCGGGTTCGGCGCCGCTGCTGGCCGAGACGCATCGCGAATGGCAGGCCCGCACCGGCCATGCGATCCTGGAACGCTACGGCATGACCGAGACGAACATGAACGCCTCGAACCCCTATGACGGCGAGCGCATCGCCGGCACCGTCGGCCTGCCGCTGCCCGGCACCGAGATCGTCGTGACCGACCCCGAGACCGGCGCCGAACTGCCGCGGGGCGAGATCGGCATGATCGAGGTGCGCGGCCCGAACGTGTTCAAGGGCTATTGGCGCATGCCGGAAAAGACCGCCGCCGAACTGCGCGACAACGGCTTCTTCATCACCGGCGACCTGGGGAAATTCGACGAGCGCGGCTATCTGCACATCGTCGGCCGCGGCAAGGATCTGATCATCACCGGCGGCTACAACGTCTATCCCAAGGAGATCGAGACCGAGATCGACGCGCTGCCCGGCGTGGTCGAATCCGCCGTCATCGGCCTGCCGCATCGCGATTTCGGCGAGGGCGTGACGGCGGTGGTGGTCCCGACCGGCAGCCCCGCCCTGACCGAGGCCGATGTGCTGGCCCCGCTGGAGGGACGGCTGGCGAAGTTCAAGCAGCCCAAGCGCGTGCTGTTCGTGGACGAGCTGCCGCGCAACACCATGGGCAAGGTGCAGAAGAACCTGCTGCGCGACCGTTTCGCCGGGCTTTACGACGGGGCGGCGGAGCGTTGAGGGCCGGCTCGCGCCGACAGGGCGGGGCGCGGCTTGCGGTCGCCGGGCGCATCTTCCTGTCGGCGCGGATGAACGATCTTGGGGTAAGGAACATCAGGCCTTTCAGGTCGAAGCCCAGCTTGCCGTTGACGGCAAGGACCACCTTGCGCGCGGTGAAATTCACCGAGTGCCGGCCCTTGGTGTCGGCGGTGCCGCGGCCATGCCAGCACCCGTCGCGCTCGGTCATCCGGAACGGCGGCAGGCCGGCGGGCCATTTTTCCGGCACGCCGGTCACCACCTCGCCGTGACCATAGATCAGAACGGTCGGCAGGGACGCATCCTCGGCCCGGCCGGCAGAAAGGCGCCGGGGCAGCGCGATCGTCCTTGGCCTAGTTCAACCGCTCTCCGCTCTCGGGCGAGAAATAGGACACTTTCGAAAGGTCGAAGGCCAGCGGAAACAGCGCCCGCGCCCGGACCGCGCTTTCCGCGCGCAGCCGCGCCGTGACCGGCTTGCCGCCCAGATGGGTGACGGCAAAGGTATCCGCGCCCGCAGGCTCGACGATCTCGATCATCACGTCGCCGCCCGCGCCCTGTGCCAGCCTCGGCAGATGGGCGCTGCCGGTGGCCTCGTGGATATCCTCGGGGCGGACGCCCAGGACGATCTGGGACGGAAGCTCGCGGGCCACCGGGTCGGTGATGACCAGCGGCGCCGCGCCCTCGCGCGCGATCTCGATGCGGGTCTGGCCACCCTCGGAACGCACCTGCGCCGGGATCAGGTTCATCGCCGGGCTGCCCATGAAATCGGCCACGAACATATTGGCCGGGCGGTTGTAGATTTCCGCCGGGGTGCCGATCTGCTGGATCACGCCGCCTTTCATCACGACGATCTTGGTGGCCAGCGTCATCGCCTCGATCTGGTCATGGGTGACATAGACGATGCTGGCGTTCAGATCCTGGTGCAGCTTCTTGATCTCGGTCCGCATCGAGACGCGCAGCTTGGCGTCCAGATTCGACAGCGGCTCATCGAACAGGAACAGCTTGGGGTCGCGCACCAGCGCCCGGCCCATCGCCACCCGCTGGCGCTGCCCTCCGGACAGCTGGCCGGGCTTGCGGGCCAAAAGCGGCTCGATCTGCAATTGCCGGGCGACCTCGGCCAGCTTGGCGGCCTGCGTCGCCTTGTCCACGCCGCGCACCTGCATCCCGAAGGTGATGTTCCTGGCCACGCTCATCGTCGGGTAAAGCGCGTAGGACTGGAACACCATGGCGATGTCGCGGTCCTTGGGCGACACGCCGGTCACGTCGCCCCCGCCGATGCGGATGGTGCCGCCGGTGATCGGCTCCAGCCCGGCGATGCAGTTCAGCAGGGTCGACTTGCCGCAGCCCGAGGGGCCGACCAGGACCAGGAAATCGCCCGGCTCCATGCTGATATTGATGTCGTGCAGGATATGCGTTTCGCCATAGGCTTTCTGCAGATGGTCGATTTCGAGGATCGGCATGGCTTACCCTTTCACGCTGCCGGCGGTCAGGCCGCGGATGAAGTATTTCCCGGCGATCACATAGACCAGCAACGTGGGCGCGGCGGCGATGATCGCGGCGGCCATGTCCACGTTGTAGGCTTTCACGCCGGTTGTGGAGTTGACGATGTTGTTCAGCGCGACCGTGACCGGCTGGCTGCCCGGCCCGCTGAAGCTGACGCCGAACAGGAAGTCGTTCCAGATCTGCGTGAACTGCCAGATGACCGAGACGGTGATGATCGGCAGCGACAGCGGCAGGAAGATCGCGAAGAAGATCCGAAAAAAGCCCGCCCCGTCCACCTTGGCCGCGCGCACCAGTTCCAGCGGGATGGTGACGTAGTAATTGCGGAAGAACAGCGTGGTGAAGCCGATCCCATAGATCACATGGACGAAGATCAGCCCCGGAATCGTCCCCGCGATGCCCATCAGCCCCAGCATCTGCGCCATCGGCAGCAGCACGACCTGAAACGGGATGAAGCAGCCGAACAGGATCGCCGCGAAGAACAGGTTCGCGCCCCGGAAGCGCCATTGCGCGAAGACATAGCCGTTCAGCGCACCGACGACGGTCGAGATCGCCACCGCGGGCACCGCCATCAGCACCGAGTTCCAGAAGAAAGGCCGCAGACCCTGGCATTGCGTGCCCGCGCAGGCGCTGGACCAGGCCTCGGCCCAGGGGGCGAAGGTCAGTTCGCGCGGCAGCGACAAGAGGCTGCCGGTGCGGATTTCCTCGAGGCTTTTCAGCGATGTGGTCAGCATCACGAACAGCGGCATCAGGTAGAACAGCGCGAACAGGACCAGGACCGCGTAAAGGCCCCAGCGCAGCATGGTGTTACTGGTCACGGCGGGGCCTCAATTCGCTGTAGAGATAGGGAACGACGATGGCGAAGATCACCATCATCATGACCATCGCGCTGGCCGCCGCCTGGCCCAGATCGCCGCGCGAGAAGGCCATCGCATACATATAGGTCGCGGGCAGGTCGGTCGCGTAGCCGGGGCCGCCATTGGTCAGCGCGATCACCAGGTCGAAGGCCTTGATCGCCAGATGCGCCAGCACGATGAAGGCCGACAGGAAGATCGGCGCCATGGTCGGGATGATGATCGCGGAATAGATGCGGTGCGTCGGGATGCCGTCGACCTGCGCGGCGCGGATGATCTCGGTATCGACCGAGCGCAGCCCGGCCAGGAACAGCGCCATCACGAAGCCCGAGGCCTGCCAGACGGCGGCCAGCACGATGGTATAGATCGCCATCTCGGGCCGGATCAGCCAGTCGAAGGTGAAATTCTCGAACCCCCAGCCCCGCACGGTGGCCTGAATGCCCAGGCCGGGGTTCAGGATCCATTTCCACGCCGTTCCCGTCACGATCAGCGACAGCGCCATCGGGTAGAGGTAGACGGTGCGCAACACGCCCTCGGCGCGGATCCTCTGGTCCAGAAAGATCGCCAGCATCAGCCCGATCACCATCGAGATCACGATGAACAAGCCGCCAAAGACGAAGAGGTTGTGCATCGCCACGTCCCAGCGCGGCGCGGCGAACAGGCGCTCGTATTGCCCGATCCCCTCGAATTCATAGCGTGGCATCAGGCGCGAGCGTGTCAGGCTGATCCAGGCGGTCCAGGCGATGAAGCCATAGACGAACACCAGAATCGCTACGAAGGACGGCGCCAAGACCAGCTTGGGCACGTTGCGTTCAAGCCATTCCATTTCCCGATTTCCCCCAGAAAGGAAACCCCGTCCCCGGACCTGCTGCCGGGGACGGGGCCGTCGGCCTTACATCGCGCTCGCGACGGCGTTGGCCAGCTGCTCCACGGCCTCGTCCGAGGTCATGTCGCTGTTGAAATGCGCCGTCACCACGTCGGTGATCGCCCCGGCGGGCCCGCCGCGCAGCGCCATGCCATGCGCATAGGAGGGCAGCAAGGAGCCGTCTTCGGCGCCCGCCTTCATCGCCTCGGCCGATTGCCGGGCGCAATCGTCGAACTCGTCCAGCGGCACGTCGGTACGCGCGGGAATCGAGCCCTTGTTGAGGTTGAAGGTCTTCTGGAAATCCTCACCCATGATCAGCCGGGCCAGCAGCGCCTGCCCCTGCTGGCGGTCATCGCCATCGACATTGAAGAAGGCGAAGCTGTCGACATTGTACAGGAAGCCGCCGCCGGGCGTTTCGGCGCAGACGAAATCCACGCCCGGCTGCTTGCCGGCGGCCAGGAACTCGCCCTTGGCCCAGTCGCCCATGATCTGGAAGGCGGCCTCGCCGTTCATCACCATCGCGGTCGCAAGGTTCCAGTCGCGCCCCGAGAAATTGTCGTCCACATAGCCGCGGATCACCCGCATCTGGTCGAAGACCTGCTTCATGGTGTCCGAGGTCAGCGCCTCGGGATCCAGGTCGACCAGCGCCTGCTGGTAGAATTCCGGCCCGCCCAGGCCCAGCACGACGGTCTCGAACACCGTCGCATCCTGCCAGTTCTGCCCGCCATGGGCCAGGGGCGTCACGCCCGCCGCTTTCAGCGCCTCGGCAGCGGCGTTGAACTCCTCCCACGTGGTCGGCATGGCGATGCCATGTTCGTCCAGGATCTGCTTGTTGCCCCAGATCCAGTTCACGCGATGGACGTTCACCGGCGCGGCGCACCAGTGGCCTTCGCATTGCATGTGCTCGGCGATGCGCGCGGGCAGGACGGCCTCCCAGCCGTTTTCCTCGGCGACCGCGCCGATATCGGCCAGCCCGGTCTCCTCGTACCATTCCTGGATGGCGGGGCCTTTCAGCTGCACGGCGGTCGGCGCATTGCCCGACAGCACGCGGGCGCGCAGCGCGGTCATCGCCGCGTCGCCGCCCCCGCCCGCCACGGGCATGTCGGTCCAGGTGCCGCCCTCGGCCGCGAACTGCTCTTGCAGCACCGCGACGGAACGCGCTTCGCCGCCCGAGGTCCACCAGTGCAGCACTTCGGCCTGCGGCTCGGCCAGAACCGGCCCGGCCAGCATCACGGCGGTCGACGCCGCCAGAAGGGGTTTCATGGTCATGGATCCTCCCAGATCTTGATCGCGCGGACCTTGCAGGGACCGCGCCGTGAAAGGATCATGCCAAAGCCGCTGCCATTCGCGCAACGCAACACGGCCATGCGCCGGGCGGATTTCGCACCTTTATGTTACAAACTGTTACGAAGTGATATGCCGAGGGCAGGGAGGAAGACATGAGCCTGCACCGCCTGCTTCTGGTCGAGGACGATGCCGAGATGGCGGCGATGTTGGCCGCCTATCTGCAACGGCAGGGCTTCCATGTCAGCCGCGCCGACAGCCGCGCCGGCGCATTGGAGGCGCTGCGGACGGGCCGGGTCGACCTGATCCTGCTGGACGTGTCGCTGGGCAAGGATGACGGGGTGCAGATCTGCGCCGAGATCCGCGCGGCGCAGGATGTGCCGATCATCATGGTCTCGGCGTTGTCGGCGGATCATCAGCGCATGGCCGGCTACGAGGTCGGCGCGGACGACTACATCGCCAAGCCCTTCAACCCGGACCTGCTGCTGGCCCGCATCCGCGCCGTGCTGCGCCGCGCCCGCCGCGCGCCCAGCCTGAGCCATCGCCGCCGCGACGCGATCCTGCGCTTTCAGGGCTGGCGCTATGACGCGCGCCGCGACGAGGTGACGGCGCCGGGCGGGTGGCAGGTTTCGCTGTCCTCGCGCGAGACCGCGCTGCTGCGCGTGTTTCTGGCCAATCCGCTGATCCCGCTGACGCGCGAGGAAATCGCCGCGGCGCTGGAGCATGACGAGGCCGCCGGGGGCCGGGCCATCGACATGCTGGTGGGCCGGCTGCGCCACAAGACCGACCCGGCGCTGATCCGCACCGAACGCGGCACCGGCTATGTGCTGGCGGCCGAGGTCAGCCGCGACGATGCCTAGCCGCCTCAGCCTGCGCTGGCTGGCCAGTCTCTGGGTGGTGCTGGCGATGGCGGCCGGCGGCGGTGGGGTCTGGCTGTGGATGGCCAGCCAGGCGGCATGGAAGACGCATCTGGACCGCGCCTATATCGCCGGGCTGGCGCTGCATGATTCGCTGGAAAACGGCAGCGCCCTGCCCGAAGGCGTGACGCTGGTGCAGCAGGGGGCCGCGCCCACCCTGCCCGCCGGCTGGCACGAGACGCTGCTGACCCTGACCGGCGGCGGGCGCCCCGACCTGTCGCGCGGCGCGCGGCTGTCGATCCGGGTGCAATCGCCCGACATCCAATATCCGGTGGCCGAGGTGCGCAGCTATGGCGGCGGCAGCCAGGCGGCGGGGCTGGCCTCGGTCACGCGCACGCTGGCGCGGTTTTGCAGCACGCCCCGGCTGTTCGTGCAATCCGACACCGGCCCGTGGCTGCATATCCAGGGCGCCGCGATCTGGGGCTGCGACGCCGCGCCCCCGGACCGGCGATTGCTGGCGGGGTCGGTGCTGGGGGGCGCGCTGCTTCTGCTGCTGGGCTGGGTGGCCGAGGTGTCGGGCGCCTTTTCCAGCTTCGCCGCGGCGCTGCGCGATCACCGGGCGCGCAATGCCGCCCTGCCGGTGGGGGGCGTCGAGGAGTTGCGCCAGACCGCCGAGGCGGTGAACGCCTATGTCGCGCAGGACCGCGCCGCGCTGGAAAACCGCGCGCTGGTCCTGTCGGGGGTCAGCCATGATCTGGGCACCCCCGCCACGCGCCTGCGGCTGCGCAGCGCGCTGATCGAGGATGACGCCCTGCGCAGCAAGCTCGAGCGCGACATCGACGAGATGACGACGATGATCGACGGCGTGCTGACCTATACCCGCGCCGAGATCGGGGCCGAGCCGTTCCGGCAGCTTTCGCTGACCTCGCTGGCCGAGGCGGTGGTGGCCGATTATCAGGACGTGGGCATGCCGGTGCGGCTGATCCCCGCGCCGATCCGGGCCGCCCGCGCGGGCACGCTGTTTTCGCGCGCGCAGGCGCGCCAGCCGGTCGAGGCCCACGCGATCCTGATGCGCGGCCAGCCCACCTCGCTGCGCCGCGCGCTGTCGAACCTGATCGACAATGCGCTGAAATACGGCCGCGAGGCCGCGGTGATGGTGGATGGCGATGCGGATGACGCGTGGATCACCGTCACCGATCGCGGATCGGTGCTGACCGGCGAAGACCTGGCGCGGCTGACCGGCGCCTTCCAGCGCGGCGGCAATGCCGGCGCGGCCTCGGGCATGGGGCTGGGGCTGGCCATCGTCTCGACCATCGCCGCGCAGCATGGCGGGCGGCTGGAGTTCTTCCAGGCCGAACAGGGGCTTGCGGCGAAACTGGTCCTGTGCCGCCGGTGGGCCTGAGCGGACCCGGCCGAAACCCTGCCCGCCACCCGCGCTTGCCGGCCAGGACCGGCCCGGAACCGGGGAAATACGCTTCACCGGGCTGGCCGGCTTCGCGTGCCCGATTTCTTGACCCGGCAGGGGTTGGAGCCATCATGCCGCGTGGCCTGCCAGCCGCGCATGCAGATCCTCGCGCCGCAGATCGGCCTTCGATCCCTGGGCCACCGGCCTGCCGCGTTCCAGCACCAGGAAGTCGTCGCCCAGATCCCACGCGAAGTCGAAATATTGCTCGACCAGCACGATGGCCATGTCGCCCCGCTCGCGAAGCGCGGCGATCACCCGGCCGATCTGGGCGATGATGTTGGGCTGGATGCCCTCGGTCGGCTCGTCCAGCAGCAGGACGCGCGGCCGGGTGATCAGCGCGCGGGCGATAGCCAGCTGTTGCTGCTGGCCGCCCGACAGGTCGCCGCCGCGCCGATGCGCCATCTCGGCCAGCACGGGAAAGCTGTCGACGATCTCGTCCGGGATGCGGCGCTGGTTGCGGGGCAGACAGGCGAAACCCGTCTCCATGTTCTCGCGCACGGTCAGCATCGGAAAGATCGCCCGGCCCTGCGGGACATAGCCCACGCCCAGCCGCGCCATCTGCTGCGCCGTCACCCGGCCCAGTTCGCGCCCGTCAAGGCGGATCGTGCCGCCCGAGCGGGGGTGCCGTCCGGCCAGCAGGCTCAGCAGCGAGGTCTTGCCCACGCCGTTATTGCCCATCACGCAGGTCACGCGACCGGGCCGGGCGTCGATGTCGATGCCGTGAAGGATCTGGCTGCCGCCATAGTGAAGGGTCAGGTTCCTGGCTTCCAGCATGTCTCAGCGCCCCAGATAGACTTCGATCACGTCGGGATTGCGGGTCACATGGTCCAGGCTGCCCTCGGCCAGCACCGAGCCCTGGTGCAGCACCGTCACCTTGCAATCCAGCCGGCGCACGAAGTCCATGTCGTGCTCGACCACCACCACGGCGCGGGTCTTGGCCAGCCGCACCAGCAGCGCCGTGGTCTGCTCGCGCTCGGCCAGGGTCATGCCGGCCGCCGGCTCGTCCACCAGCAGCAGGCGCGGGGCCGAGGCCAGCAGCATGCCGATCTCCAGCCATTGCTTCTGGCCGTGGCTCAATTCGCCCGCCTTGCGGTGGATGTGCTCGGCCAGCCCGACCTCGGCCGCCAGTTCCGCCACCTGCGCGCGCGACGCGGCCGAGGGCTTCCAGAACAGCACCGCAAAGGGGCCGCGGTGCGCCTTCAGCGCCATGGTCAGGTTGGCGGCGACGCTTTGGTCCTCGAAGACGGTGGGCCGCTGGAACTTGCGGCCGATGCCGGCCCGCGCAATCTGCGCCTCGTTCATCCGCAGCAGCGAGCGCGAGCTTTCGCCGAATTTCACATCGCCGGAATCGGGCCGGGTCTTGCCGGTCACGATGTCCATGAAGGTGGTCTTGCCCGCGCCGTTGGGGCCGATCACCGCGCGCAGTTCCGCCGCGCCGATGCTGAAAGACAGGTTGTTGATCGCCCGGAACCCGTCGAAGCTGACCGAGATCCCGTCCACTTCAAGAAGCGCGGTCATGCCTTGGCCTCCTGTTCCTGCAATGCGCCCTGATCGGGGCCAAGGGCGCGGCCGTGGCGGCGCGGCGGCAGGATGCCAGCCAGCCGGTCGACGATCCCCGCGATGCCCTTGGGGGCGAAAAGCGTCACCAGCACGAAGGAAAGGCCAAGCGCCACCTGCCACCAGTCCACCCATTTGACCGTATAGCCCGGCAGGTTCAGGTCGGGCGCGCGGCCGCCGGTGAACCAGCTGGACAGCAGCGAGACCACGATGGCGCCGATCATGGCGCCGTAAAGCCGGCCGCGCCCGCCGATCGCCACCCAGACCGCCAGGTAGATCGAGGCGATGGGCATCAGCTCCGCCGGGTTGATGATGCCGGCCTGCGGGTAATAGAGCGCGCCGGCGATGGCGGTGATCATCGCAGCCAGGGTAAAGACTGCCAGCTTGAAGCCCTCGACCGGATAGCCCAGGAAGCGCACGCGGGTCTCGTCGTCGCGGATGGCGCGGATGACGCTGCCGAACTTGCCGCCGACCACCCATGCGGCCAGGAGGTAGAACAACGCCAGCGCGGCGGCCGAGGCCCAGAGGAACCAGACCGAGAGCCGCGCCTGCGACACGCCATCGAGGCCGGGGATGTTCTGCAATCCCGACAGCCCGTTGTTGCCGCGAAAGCCGCTGTCGTTCTGGAACAGCCACAGGGCCAGCGCCAGCGTCATCGCCTGCGTCAGGATCGACAGGTAGACGCCGTTGACCCGCGACCGGAACGCCAGCCAACCGAAGACCAGCGCCAGCAGCCCCGGCACCGCGACCACCAGGACCAGCTGCGCCGTCAGCGAATGGGCCAGGGTCCAGACCAGCGGCAGGTCCGCCGAGCCGACGACGCCGAAGATCTGGTTGGCCACCGCCTCGCGCAATTCCTGCGCGGTGGGCGGGATCGGGTTGCCGGAAAGCGATGCGGCGACGATGGCCTCGGTGCGGGCATACATCAGCCATTGCCCGATCATGTAGCCGCCAAGCGCGAAGAAGGCCATCTGCCCCAGGCTGAGGATGCCCAGGTAGCCCCAGACCAGGTCCATCGCCAGGGCGGCCAGCGCCAGGCACAGCGTCTTGCCCAGCACCTTGACGGTCGAGGTGGGGATGACGCCCGACCCATAGGCCGCGCTCATCAGCGTCACGGCAAGCGTAAAGGCGGCCAGCAGCGCCAGGACGGCCAGCACCGAGGGGTTGCGCAGGATGAAGGGTTGCCGGGTCATGTCACGCCTCTGCCGCACGGCCGCGCTGCGGGATGATGCCGCGCGGCCGGAACTGGATGAAGATCACGATGAACAGGATCATGAAGGTCTGCGCCGCCAGCGTGTTCGAGGGGTTGAAGGATTCGATCACCTTCGACAGCACCCCGATCAGCCCGGCGCCCGCCAGCGTGCCCCAGATGTTGCCGACGCCGCCCACCACCACCGTCATGAAGCTTTGCACGATATATTGCTGGCCCAGCTCGGACGTGACCTGGGCAAACAGGCCGATGGCCACGCCCGCGATCCCGGCGATTCCCGAGCCGAGGCCAAAGGTCAGCATGGCGATGCGGTCGGGGTTGATCCCCATGCTGGCCGCCATGCCGGGGTTTTGCGTCACCGCGCGGACTTCCAGCCCCAGCCGCGTGCGCTTCATGATGATAAGGAACAGGCCCAGGAACAGCAGTGCCAGCCCGAAGATCGCCACCCGGATGGTCGAGATCGAGACCACGTCGTTCAGCGTGATCGCGCCTTCCAGCCATGCGGGCGCGGTCAGCGGCCGGGCCTGCGTGCCGAAGACGTTCTTGGCAAGCTGTTGCAGCGCGATCGACACGCCGAAGGTCGCCAGCAGCGTCTCCAGCGGGCGATGCGCCAGGTGCCGGATCACCAGCCGGTAAAGCATCACCCCGGCGGCAAAGGTCACAGCGAAGGCCAGCGGCAGCGCCGCCACCAGCGACAGGGTGCGATCCGCGATCACGGTCTGCGCGACATAGCCGGTATAGGCGCCCATCATGATGAATTCGCCATGCGCCATGTTGATGACCCGCATCACCCCGAAGGTGATCGCCAGCCCGATGGCGGCCAGGAAACAGATCGAGGCAAGAGACAGCGCATCCAGCCCCAGATCGATTCCCTTCATCGCCGCCAGCCGCCATTCCGCGCCCCTTTGCGCGGCGCGGGCGGCGTCGGTCACGGCCGCATCCGGTTCGGCATAGACATCGAAGAAGCGGGTGCCTGCCAGCGCCGCCTCGGTCTCGGCCTCGGTGGCGGCGGGCGGGACGGTTCCCGCCCTCTCCAGCGCCTCATAGGCGCGGTCGCGGGCCTTCGGGTCGGACAGCTCGGCGACGGCAATGCCGCCCACCTTGCCATCGACGATATGCGCGGCCAGCGCATTGCGCTGGTCGGCGGCGGTCAGGCGCGGCTGGATCAGCCCCTGCGCGGTCAGCAGGGCGACGGCGGCCTCGCGCGGGAAATCGTCGGAGCCCAGGCGCAATTCGCGGGCGATATTGGCGCCCTGCGGCTCCTCGGCCGCGGCCACGCGCCAGGTCGCCAGCAAAGGGTTCAGCGCGGCGCGGAAATCAAGGCTCACGTCGCCCGCCATGTCCTGGATGGCTGCCACCCGCGCGGCGGGGTCGGCGTCGAAGCGGATGGTCAGCAGCTTTTCGATCCGGGCGCGGCGGGCGGCCAGCGCGGGGTCCGGCTCGGGTGCGGCGGCGCGCAGGGCGGCCAGATGCGCGGCGGTGCCGTCGCGGGCGATGCTGGCCAGCGCGGCGGCGCGGCGGGCCGGGTCGGGGCTGGCAATCTCGCCCGCGACCAGCGCCGATTCGATCACGCCGCGCACCCCGGCATTGGGGCGCAGCATCTTCGGCTTCGCGCCCGTGACGGCCTGCCCCGTCACCGCGTCCGTGGCACCGTCGCCCGTGACGATCACCAGCCGCCCGTCGGCCAGGCCAAGCGCGCGGTCCACCCAGGCCGATAGCAGCGCCAGCCCCTCGGGTCCGGTGGCGGCGATCCGGGCCACCACCGGCTCGACCGTGCGGCGCGAGGGGTGCTGGATCTGGTCCAGGTTGTCGGCGACGACCGTTTCCAGCGCCGGATTGGCGGCGGCGGGCAAGGCCAGGAACAGGCTCAGCAGCAGGGCGATCAGGCGGCAGGTCATGGGCATTCCCGTCTGGAGGCGCAAGAGGGCGGCAGCACCGCCCCCAAAGGCCGGTCAGTAGTTCGACTGGACCTGCACGCAGCTGTTGGTCTGCGTGTTGAACATGCCGCATTGCTTGCCCGGCCAGTCGGCATCCAGCACGGCGGATTCGGGCAGGTAGTCGGTCCAGGCGTCGCCGGGCACCGGATCGGTCTGGCTGACGATGTCGAACTGGCCGTCGGCGCGGATCTCGCCGATCAGCACCGGCTTGGTCAGGTGGTGGTTGGGCAGGACCGTCGCGGTGCCGCCGGTCAGGTTCGGCACCTCGATGCCGACGATGGCGTCAAGCACCGGATCGACATCGGTGGTGCCGGCCTTTTCGACCGCCGCGACCCAGGCGCTGAAGCCGATCATCGTCGCCTCCATCGGGTCGTTGGTCACGCGCTTGTCGTCGCCGATGAACTTGTGCCATTCCTCGATGAAGGCGGCGTTTTCCGGCGTGTCGGCGGATTGGAAATAGTTCCAGGCGGCCAGATGCCCGACCAGGTTCGCGGTATCCAGGCCGGAAAGCTCTTCCTCGCCGACCGAGAAGGCGATGACCGGAATGTCCTCGGCCGAGACGCCTGCCGCCGCCAGCTCCTTGTAGAAGCCGACATTGGCATCGCCGTTGATGGTCGAGACGACGCCGACCTTCTTGCCGTCCGCACCAAGCGCCACCACGTCCGCGACGATCTTGGACCAGTCCGAATGCCCGAAAGGGGTATAGTTGACGAAGATGTCTGCCGCGGCGACGCCCTTGTCCTTCAGATAGGCGTCAAGGATGTTGTTCGTGGTACGCGGATAGACGTAATCGGTGCCCAGGAGCGCCCATTTCTCGACGCCCAGTTCCTCCATCATGTAATCGACCGCCGGGATCGCCTGCTGGTTCGGGGCGGCGCCGGTATAGATGACGTTCTTCGAGCTTTCCTCGCCCTCGTATTGCACGGGATAGAACATCAGCCCGTTGAGTTCCTCCAGCACCGGCAGCACGGATTTGCGGGAAACCGAGGTCCAGGCGCCGAAGATCACGTCCACATCGCTGACGGTCAGCAGTTCGCGCGCCTTTTCGGCGAACAGCGGCCAGTCCGAGGCCGGATCGACCACCACGGCCTCCAGCGGGCGGCCCAGCAGCCCGCCCCTGGCGTTCTGGCGCTCGACCATCATCAGGACGGTGTCCTTCAGCGTGGTTTCCGAAATCGCCATCGTGCCCGAAAGCGAATGCAGCACGCCGATCTTGATCGGCTCGCCTTCCTGCGCCTGCGCGATGCCCGCAAGCCCGGTCGAAATGGCCAGAGCGGCGGCTGCGCCGATGATCCTGTTCATCCCTGTATCCCTTCCCTCTATCCTTCCAGTGGTTCAGGGGCACTAGAGGGCATCGGCCGCGCGCCACCAATCCTCATGCCGCGCCGTCGCGTCGGCCGGCATGGTCTGACGGATTTTCAGCCGGTTTTTCCGGGAACGGCCCATCAAACAGGCAGATCCTCGACCCCGGTGCCGGGCCGGGGTTCCGGGCCTGCCGCCCCATGCTGCGGGCCCGTCGGCTGTTTCGGGAGAAAATCTGCGCCGCCGCATCGCCAACTCGACTTGCGGCCGGCAGGTCGATATGATTGCGCTAACAGAGATGTTTGTGGAGAGCCTGCATGGATAATCGCGCCGATCTGGCCCTGGTCGCGCATGACGGCAAGAAGGACGACCTGATCGCCTGGGTCGAGAACCGGATCGACCGGCTTCGTCCCCTGTCGCTGATCGCTACCGGTACCACCGGGGCGCGGATCCATGCCGCGACCGGGCTCGAAGTGGGCCGACTGCTCAGCGGACCGCTGGGCGGCGACGCGCAGCTTGGGGCGATGATCTCCGAAGGGCGGCTGAAGAACCTGATCTTCTTCATCGATCCGCTGTCGGCCCTGCCCCATGACGTTGACGTGAAGTCGCTGCTGCGGCTGGCGATCCTTTACGACGTGCGTCTTGCCGTGAACAGCAAAAGCGCGGATGCCGTCCTGGCGGCGCTTGCAGCGGAATAGCCGCTGATCCGATCCCGGGCGCGGCGTTTCCGCCGGGCGATCTCTGCCGCCCGACGGGGTGCGGTGCCACGGGCTCGGGAAGCGGTCCAAGCGACCAGTTTCCTCGACGGGGGCCGCCGCCGGCGGCCCTCCCCCTCCATCATCCTGCCCAAGGGCAGGTCAGACCCCCTCGCGCACGGGCATGTAGAGGTCGCCCCCCTCGCGGTATTTCTGTGCCATGGCGGCCATGCCCTCCTTTTGCGCCTCGGCGCGGATGTCGTGGGAAATCCGCATCGAGCAGAATTTCGGCCCGCACATCGAGCAGAAATGCGCGAGCTTATGCGCCTCCTTCGGCATGGTCTCGTCGTGGAAGGCCCGCGCCGTCTCGGGGTCGAGCGAGAGGTGGAACTGATCCTCCCACCGGAACTCGAACCGGGCGCGCGACAGGGCGTCGTCGCGGATCTTCGCCGCCGGATGGCCCTTGGCCAGGTCGGCGGCATGGGCGGCGATCTTGTAGGTGATGACGCCGGTCTTCACGTCATCGCGGTCGGGCAGGCCCAGATGTTCCTTGGGCGTGACATAGCACAGCATCGCCGTGCCGAACCAGCCGATCATCGCCGCGCCGATGCCGCTGGTGATGTGGTCGTAACCCGGCGCGATGTCGGTGGTCAGCGGCCCGAGGGTGTAGAACGGCGCCTCGCCGCAGATCTCCAGCTGCTTGTCCATGTTCTCCTTGATCTTGTGCATGGGCACATGGCCTGGGCCCTCGATGATCACCTGGCAATCTCTGGCCCAGGCGATCTTCGTCAGCTCGCCCAGGGTTTCCAGTTCGGCGAATTGCGCCGCATCGTTGGCATCGGCGATGGAGCCGGGCCGCAGCCCGTCGCCAAGGCTGAAGCTGACGTCATAGGCGCGCATGATGTCGCAGATCTCCTCGAAATGCTCGTAGAGGAAGCTTTCGCGGTGATGATGCAGGCACCATTTCGCCATGATCGAGCCGCCGCGCGACACGATCCCGGTGACGCGGTCCACCGTCAGCGGGATGTGGCGCAGCCGCACCCCGGCATGGATGGTGAAATAATCGACGCCCTGTTCGGCCTGCTCGATCAGCGTGTCGCGAAAGACTTCCCATGTCAGGTCTTCGGCCACGCCGCCGACCTTTTCCAGCGCCTGATAGATCGGCACGGTGCCGATGGGCACGGGCGAATTGCGGATGATCCATTCGCGGATGTTGTGGATGTTGCGGCCCGTGGACAGGTCCATCACCGTGTCCGCGCCCCAGCGCGTCGCCCAGACCATCTTGTCCACCTCTTCGGCCATGGACGAGGTGACGGCGGAATTGCCGATATTGGCGTTGATCTTGACCAGGAAATTGCGGCCGATGATCATCGGCTCGGCCTCGGGGTGGTTGATATTGGCCGGGATGACCGCCCGCCCGCGCGCCACCTCGTCGCGCACGAACTCGGGCGTGACGAAATCGGGGATCGCGGCGCCGAAATCCTGCCCGTCGCGGGCCAGCGCCTCTTTCGCGGCCTTGCGGCCCAGGTTTTCGCGGATGGCGACGAATTCCATTTCCGGCGTGACGATGCCCGCGCGGGCATAGGCCAGCTGGGTGACGGCGCTCCCGTCCCGCGCCCGCAAGGGCCGGTGCCGGACGGGAAATTCCGGCGTCAGCCGGTCGCCGGCGACGAAGCCGTTATCCTCGGGCTTCACATGCCGGCCCTGATAGGCCTCGACATCGCCACGCGCCGCGATCCAACCGTCCCGCAGGCGCGGCAGGCCGCGTTCGATGGCGATCTCGGCGGCGGGATCGGTATAGGGCCCCGAGGAATCATAGACCGTCACCGGCGGTTCCGCGGCACTTGGATGCAAGGCTATCTCGCGCATGGGCACGCGAATGTCGGGATGAAGCACGCCGGGCTTGAACACCTTGGTCGAGGCGGGCAGCGGTCCGGTCGTGACCGTCAGGGTTTCTTTGGATGTCATGTCGAGGCTCCTCGCGTCGCAGCATTGGAGACCCAGCACTGACGGGAAGGAAAAGGATGCCCCATTGGTCGCAGCGACCGGCAAGGCATCCGCACCGTCCCTACGCCAGCATGAACTGGATCAGGTTCATAGGGTCCCTGCGCTGCCTCGCGGCCCAGCAGTATCTCAGCCCCTTGTCGGGACACCCCTGGTGAGATGCGCAGCATGCGAAGCGGGGCCGGGGATGTCAATAACCAGAGCGGGCGTTTCCTTTACGCGCCGCCGCGCCCGCGGGCGGGCCGCGCCGGCAACGGCCTCGCCCCGCCGGTCCCGGCGGCGAATTTCGCCGGCGATCACGGCCTGATGCCTTTGGGGCAGCGGGCCAGGGCGGGCCAGGCGGCAGGGTCCGGGAAGCCGGCGCCTCGCCACGCTCCCGGCGACCGGGCGCACCGGTTGAAGGCCGTCGCAGCCGCGGCATTCGCCCTGCGGGGGCGTGCTGAAACGGGCGGCGCTTCCGACCGCTCGATCTGCTCGGAACGCCGCGGCCCGCTGCATGTCGTTGCTGTCCGGGCAACGCGATGTTCCAGTTCGCGGGCTGGTCGATCCTTCACGAAGATTTCATAGTCCGACAAAAACCGCCACAACAGAGAGGAAATCCCATGCGGGAAACCCCTGCCTTCAGCCCTGGAACCTGGGCGTTGCACGGCCTGGTGCTTATCATCGTCTGCATCGCCGAGGCGATCGGCGTCCTGAGGCTGCCCATCGGCATCGCTGCCATCATCCTGCTGCCGATGCTTTATGCCTTTGCCATGGGCATCGTGCTGAATCCGAACATCACCCGCGCGACGAGGCGGTTGCTGACGCCCGGCGTGCAGAAATTCGCCGGCGGCATGATCACCATCGCGATCACCCCCTTCGTCGCCAAGTTCGGCACGACGGTCGGCCCCCAGATCCAGGCCATCATCGACGCCGGCCCCGCCCTGATCCTGCAAGAGATCGGCAACCTCGGCACCATCGCCATCGCCTTTCCCGTCGCCGTCTTCCTGCTGCGGATGGGACGCGAGACCATTGGCGCGGTCTATTCCATCGACCGAGAGCCGAACCTGGCCCTGATCGCCGAGAAATACGGCCTCGACAGTCCCGAAGGCGCGGGCGTCATGGGCGTCTATGCCACCGGCACGCTCATCGGCACCTTCGTCTTCGCCATCATGCCGCCCTTGATCCATGCGCTTGGCCTTTTCGACGTCCGCGCCCTGGCCATGTCCTGCGGCGTCGGGTCGGGATCCATGCTGGCGGCCTGCACGGGCGCCCTCGTCAATGTCGTTCCCGAGCAGAAGGATCTGATCCTTGGCCTGGCGGGTGCCTCGAACGTGCTGACCTATGCCACCGGGCTTTATGTCGGCATGTTCGTCGCCCTGCCGCTGACCGAATGGCTGTTCCGCAAGGCCCGGCCCGAGCTTTACAACCAGGGATGAGATCATGAGCAAGACCGCTGACAACCTGCCCCTGGGCAATGAGGAACTGGACGAGCGCCGGATTCGCATCGGCGAAACCGCGATCCTGCTGCTGATCGCCTGCGTCATCGGCACGATCTCGAACTATGTCTCGACCGGCATCGGCGCGCTCGAAGCCCTGCCGGGGATGGGCTTCCTGTATCTCTGCTCGGTCGTCGGGCTGATGCTGGCCCGGTTCGTGCCGTTTTACCTGCCGGCCGTCGCCTGGGTGTCGCTGATCGCCATCGTCGCCACGATCCCCGGCGTTCCCGGTTCGGGCTGGGTGGTGCAACAGGCCGACAAGATCAACTTCCTGTCGCTGGCCACGCCGGCCCTGGCCTATGGCGGTCTTGCGCTGTCGGCCAAGGAGTTCGACATCGCCAGGCGCTCGGGCTGGAAGATCGTCATCGTCGCCATCTGCGTCATGCTGGGCACCTATCTGGGCTCGGTGGTGATCGCCGACCTGGCGCTGAGGTTCTTCTGATGCGCGACCTGCCGGCACAGGTGGTGGCCGATGCGATCGATTGGCGCAGGCGGTTGCACCGCAATCCCGAACTGGGGTTCCAGGAACACGAGACCGCCGGCTTCATCGCCGGGCAGCTTGCCGGTTTCGGCTATGAGGTCCGGCGCGGCATCGGCCGGACCGGGGTGGTCGGCAGCCTGACCAAAGGCAATGGCAACCGCGCCATCGGCATTCGCGCCGATATCGACGCCCTGCCGATCACCGAGACCAGCGGCGCCGAATGGGCCTCGGGCAATCCCGGCCGGGCGCATGCCTGCGGCCATGACGGCCATACGGCGGTGGCGCTGGCCGCCGCCCGCCTGCTGGCCGATATGCCCTTCGAAGGCACGCTCCGCTTCATCTTCCAGCCCGCCGAGGAGAACGAGGGCGGCGGGCGGGCCATGGTCGAGGACGGGCTGTTTCGCGACTGCCCGGTCGATGCTGTCTATGCGCTGCACAACTGGCCCGGCCTGCCGCTCGGCACGCTGGTTGCGCGCGACCGCGAGATGATGGCGGCCTTCGGCACCTTCGAGATCCGGCTTGCCGGCAAGGGGGCGCATGGCGCCATGCCGCACGAGGGGGCGGATACGCTGCTCGCCGCCTCGCAGCTGGTGTCGGCGCTGCAATCCATCGCGGCGCGCAATGTCAGCCCGCTGGACAGCGCGGTCGTGTCGGTGACGCAGATCCATGGCGGCGATGCCTGGAACGTCCTGCCGGAAACCGCCGTCATCCGCGGCACGACCCGCTGGTTCGATCCGGCGGTCGGCGACCTGATCGAGGCGCGGCTGCGCAAGCTGGCCGCATCGGTCGCCGAAGGGTTCGGCTGCACGGCCGAGATCGTCTATGAACGGCGCTATCCCTCGACCCTGAATACCCCGGAAAACGCTGCCCTGGTGCGCAAGGTCGCGGCGGCGGGCGGGCTTTCGGTCGTCGACGCCCCGCCCAGCATGGCGGCCGAGGATTTCGCCTTCATGCTGAACGAGCTGCCCGGCTGCTATTTCTGGATGGGCGCGGGCCGCGAGGCCGGCGACAATCCCGGCCTGCATTCGCCGCGCTTCGATTTCAACGATGCGCTGATCCCGCTGGCCGTCGGCTTCTGGCTGGACCTGGCGGCGGCCGAGCTTCGCGCGCCTTGACTCGCGAGGCGGACGGTCCTCATCGTGAGGCGATGATGACCCTCGACCGCCGCGACATCCGCATCTATCTGGCCGTGCATCGCCATGGCTCGATCCGCGCCGCCAGCGACCAGCTTGGGCTGGCGCCCTCGGTGGTGTCGCGCCAGATCGCCGATATCGAGGCGCAGCTGGGCGTGACCCTGTTCGAGCGCAGCTCGAAAGGCGTGCGCCTGACCGATGCCGGCAACCTGGTGCTGGAACATGCCCGCCACGTCGTCGAGGAGGCGGGCTTCCTTCAGGAACAGCTTGCCGATCTGCGCGGCATCCAGCAGCGCAACATCCGCATCCATTGCGGCGAGGGGTTCCTGGCGGATTTCATCCGGAATGGCCTGGCCGGATTCATGTCGCACAGCCCGCATGTGCGCTACGAATTGCTGATCGGCTCGACGGATGCGGTCGTCGCGGCGCTGGCCAATGGCGAAAGCGACATCGGCATCGCCTACAACCCGCCGGTGACGGGATCGGTGCGCAGCATCGTTTCGGCCGGCCATCCGCTTTGCGTGGTGATGCCGCCCGGCCATGCCCTGGCCGGCCTGCCGCAGGTCCGGCTGGCCGATTGCCTGGACTATCCCCTGGCGCTGCTGCCCAGGGGGCATGGCACCACCGACCTGCTGGCACGGGTCGCCTCGGACAGCGGGCTGGCGCTGGCGCCGCAGCTGATGACCACCTCGATCGACGCGCTGCGCCGCTTCGTGACCACAGGGCTGGGGCTGGCCTTCCTGCCCCGGGCCTCGGTCGCCATGGACCTGGCCGAGGGCGCGGCGGTGGTGCGCGAACTGGCCGACCTGGCGCTTCTGGGGGCGACGGCGCATCTGATGGTGCGGGCGCGGCGGCGGCTGCCCGCATCCGTGGCGCAACTGGCCGGACATCTGGAACGCAGCATGGCCAGCTTTGCCGATGTTCCGCTGGGGGCAACACCTCGTTCGTGATCCGACCGCTAGCGCCGATGCCCCGGTTGCGGAAACTGTCATGCATCAACAGAAGAGGATCACATGACAGAAACATCCACCGTCGGCATCGTGGGCCTGGGCGCGATGGGCCTTGGCATGGCAGCCTCTGCTGTCAGGGCCGGCTTCCGCACCCTGGGATTCGACCTGTCACCTGAACGGCTGGCGCAGGCGCGCGCCGAAGGCGTCGAGCCGGCGGGCGATCTGGCCCAGGTCTTTGCCGCCGATCGCGTGGTCTTCTCGCTGCCGACGGCGCGCGATGTCGCGGGCGTCATCGACCAGGTCTCGGGGGTTCTCGAGGGACGTTCTCGGGTCGTCGTCATCGACACCTCGACCTCGGAACCCGCGGTGACGCGGGCGCTGGCGGCCCGGCTGGCGGCGATGGGGCACGGTTTCCTGGACGCGCCCGTCTCGGGCGGGCCGGCCGGCGCGGCCAAGGGCGCGCTGAGCATGATGATCGGCGGTTCCGCCGCAGACCTGGCCGATGCCCGGCCCGTCATCGAGGCGCTGTCGGCCAGGGCGATCCATGTCGGCGACAGCGGTGCGGGCAATGTGGCCAAGCTGGTCAACAACCTGCTTTGCGCCGCCCATATGCTGACCACGGCCGAGGGGCTGCGCCTGGCCGAGGCGGCGGGCATTCCCGCGCAATCGGTGCTGGAGGTGCTGAACGCCGCTTCCGGGCGGACCATGCTCAGCGAGGTGCATTTCCCGGCCTGGGTGATGAACGGCGCCTTCAACAGCGGCTTTACCATGGCGCTGATGCAAAAGGACGTGCGGCTGGCGCGGCAGCTGGCCGAGGAATGCGGCGCCCGGCTGCCGCTGACCGAGAAGGCCGCGCAGCTTTGGGCCGATGCGCCCTATGCCGGCGACGACGACTTTACCCGCATGGGCGATTTCCGGGCGAAATGAGGTAACGACATGAACGTGACGACAATCGACGCCGCCGAACAGGCCGACCGGATCCTGACGCTCTATCGCGAGATCTTTCCGGGCGCCGACATCGGCAGCCTGATCGGCGGCGAGATCCTGCCCGGCTCGGGGGCGCAGTTGGAGCTGACCGACCCGGCCTCGGGCCAGGTCTTCGCCCGCTATGCCGATGCCGGCGCGGCCGAGATCGACGCCGCCATGGACGCAGCGGCGCGCGCGCAGCGCGAATGGATGGCGATGCCCGCCGCCGCGCGTGGCCGGATCATGTGGGCCATCGCCGGCCAGATCCGCGCCCATGCCCCCCTGATCGCCGAGATCGAAAGCCGTTCGGCCGGACGCCCGATCCGCGACATCCGCGGCGAGGCGCTGCGCGTGGCCGAGATGTTCGAATATTACGCCGGCTGGTGCGACAAGCTTTACGGCGACGTGATCCCGGTGCCGTCGAGCCATCTGAACTATACCCGCCACGAGCCGATCGGCGTGGTCATGCAGATCACCCCCTGGAACGCGCCGCTGTTCACCGGCGGCTGGCAGATCGCGCCCGCCATCTGCGCCGGCAACGGCGTGGTGATCAAGCCCTCGGAACTGACGCCGCTGTCCACGCTGATCCTGGGCCGGATGTGCGAGTTGGGCGGCGCGCCGCGCGGGCTGGTCAATGTCATCGCCGGGGCCGGGCCGACGGCCGGGCAGGCCGGCGTCACCCATCCCCGGACGGGGCTGGTGGTCTTTGTCGGCTCGGCGCAGGCGGGCGCGGCCATCGCCGCGGCGGCGGCAAGGAACACCGTGCCCTGCGTGCTGGAGCTTGGCGGCAAGTCGGCCAATATCGTCTTTCCCGACGCCGACCTGCCGCGCGCGATCATCGGCGCGCAGGCGGCGATCTTTGCCGGGGCGGGGCAGAGCTGCGTTGCCGGCTCGCGCCTGCTGGTGCATCGCAGCATCAAGGAGCGTTTCGTCGCCGCCTATGCCGAGGCGGCCGGGCGCATCGCGCTGGGCCATCCCTTCGACGAGGCGACCCATGTCGGCCCGATCAACAACCGGCGGCAGTGGCAAAAGATCTCCGAGATGGTCGGCGCCGGCGTGACCGAGGGGGCGCGCATTGCTGCCGGCGGCGGACGGCCGGCGTCGTTCGAGGCGACCGGCGGTTTCTACTTCGCGCCGACGATCCTGGATGACGTAACCCCGCAGATGAGCGTCGCACGCGAGGAAATCTTCGGCCCCGTCGTATCGGTCCTGACCTTCGACAGCGAAGAGGAGGCCGTCGCGCTGGCCAATGACAATCCCTATGGCCTTGCCGGGGCGGTCTGGACCGCCGATGTCGGCCGGGCGCATCGCATGGCGGCGGCGGTCCGCGCCGGCACCTTCTGGGTGAACGGCTACAAGACGATCAATGTCTGCTCGCCCTTCGGCGGCTTCGGCCGCTCGGGTTACGGCCGCTCTTCGGGGCAGGAGGCGCTGCTGGCCTATACCCAGACGAAAAGCGTCTGGGTCGAGACCGCGGCCGAACCGCCGGCGAGTTTCGGCTACGCGCCCGGCTGATCGGAAAAAGCCCAAGACATCACGACGCCGCGCAGCCCGCAAGAATCGCGGGCTGCACAAGCGGTATCGATCTGCAGGCCGCAAGCGGGTGGGCGGCTGCGCCTGCTGCTCGCCCGGGGCTCGAAACCATGCCGCAACTGTGATCCCTTCAAGCCGAAGCCGCGGCATCGCCATCCGGAATGCCGCTGCCGGCAAGCCGCGCAGCCGTATCGGCGATGCGGCAATCGCCCCAAGCACCGGGGAAGGTGGTCGGATCGGCCCGTGCAATCGCGCGGGCCGGGGACGCGTTCCTCGACCGCTTCAGCGAGCAATCGCCGCCGGAATGCCGGCCGGTGATCCCTGTCCTCAGTCCAAGGCCGCGCAGGCCTGGGCGATGGCGGCGCAGGCCTGTTCGATGACCTCCATCGAGGTCGCGGTCGAGATGCGGAAATAGGGTTCGAGCCCGTATGCCCCGCCATGGACCGAGGCGACGCCTGCCGCCTCCAGAAGATACAGGCTGAAGTCCAGGTCGTTCCTGATCGTCCTGCCGTCCGGCGTCTTCTTGCCGATCAGGCCGGCGCAGCTGGGATAGAGGTAGAAGGCGCCGTCCGGCAGGCGGCAGGCAAGGCCGGGGATGGCATTGATCAGCGCATGGGCGCGGTCGCGCCGCTGGCGATAGACCGCCACGGCCTCGTCGACCGAATGCTGGTCCGAGGTCAGGGCCGCAGCGGCGGCTGCCTGGCTGATCGAGGAGGGGCAGGACGACATCTGCGATTGCAGCTTGTTGATCGCATCGATCAGCGCCAGCGGCCCGACGCCATAGCCGATCCGCCAGCCGGTCATCGCGTAGGACTTGGAGACGCCGTTGACGACCAGGGCCTGCGGCTTCAGCTCGGGCAGGACGGTCAGGATGCTGCAGGGCTCGAAATCGGCGAACCAGATTCGGTCGTAGATCTCGTCGCAAAGCACCATCACATGCGGATGGCGCAGCAGCACCTGTCCCAGCGCCCGCAGCTCGTCGGCGCCATAGGCGGCGCCGGTGGGGTTCGAGGGCGAGTTCAGGATCACCCAGCGGGTGTTGGCGGTGATCGCGGCCTCCAGCACCTCGGGGGTCAGCTTGAAGCCGACCTCCTCGCCGCAGGGAACGACGACCGGGGTGCCGCCATTGGCGATGACCATGTCGGGATAGGACACCCAATAGGGCGCCGGGACGATGACCTCGTCCCCGGGCTCGACGGTGGCCATCAGCGCCACGAACAGCACCTGCTTGGCGCCGCCGCCGACGCAGATCTCGTTCAATTCGCAGTCGATGCCCAGCCGCGTCGCGAAGTCGCGCTGGATGGCCTTGCGCAGCGCGACCGTGCCGTTGACCGGGGTGTATTTCGTCTCGCCCCCTTCCATCGCCCGGATGGCGGCGGCCTTGATGTGGTCGGGCGTGTCGAAATCGGGCTCGCCCACGGTGAGGTTGAGGATCCTGCGTCCCTCGGCCTGCAGGTCGCGGACCTTCTGCGCGGCGGCGGTGCTGGGCGAGACGCGGATGCTGGTGACGCGCGAGGCCAGTTTGATGTTGCTCAAGGCAATCTCCATCGGTGCGGATTGTTCGGATGCCGGCGGGGCGGCGCGTTACTTGTTGCCGGTCAGGATCACGTCGTCGCCCACGCGCTTTGCGGTGCGCAGGCCGCCGGGGACCTGCAGCGTCGGCAGCAGCTCGATCAGGTTGATGTTGACATATTGCGGCGTCCCGACCGCATATTCCACGGCATCGGCGATGTCCGAGACCTGCGGCATCTCGAAGCCTTCGTAATATTTGCGTTTCGCCTCGGCGGGGTCGATCTTCTCGACCTTGGCGAAGATGTCGGTCTCGACCCGGCCGGGGCTGATCTCGGTCACCCGGACGCGGCGGCCGAAGGCATCGACCCGCAACTGGCGCGAGACGGTATGCATCGCCGCCTTGGTGGCGTGATAGGCGATATGGCCGCCGAACTCGTAATGCCCGGCCATCGAGGTGATGTTGACGATATGGCCGCGGTCGCGCGCCATCATGCCCGGCAGCAGCAACCGGGCCAGGTGCAGGGCGGCGCGCAGGTTGACGTCGATCTGCTCGTCGATGTCGAAGGCGCTGGAGGTAAGGATGCTGCCGGGCCGCGACACGCCGGCATTGTTCACCAGCACGTCGATTTCCAGATCCTTCACCAGCGCGGTCACGGCCTCGGTGTCGGAAACGTCCACCGCATGCGGGATGACGCCGCATCGGTCCGCCAGTTCCTGCAGCTTGTCGGCGTTGCGGGCCAGGGCGTGGACGGTCAGCCCCTTGGCGCGCAGCCGCTCGGCGATGGCCCAGCCCATTCCGCCCGAGGCGCCCGTCACCAATGCCGTCTTGTAATCCGAAAATGCCATGGTTCTGTCTTTCTTCTCGTGAATGGGCCGGGGGGTCAGATGTGGCGGGTCAGCGGCGCGATGGTCGCGCCGCCCGCCGTGATGCCTTCGCGCAGCCGCCGCGTCAGTTCGACCGCGCCCGCCGTGTCGGAATGGACCAGGACGGACTGCACCGGCATCGGGATGACCTGGCCCTCCACCGTGTCGACCTGCCGGTCGCGGATGACCCGCATGACGCGGGCCACGACCAGCTCGGCATCATGGATGACCGCCCCCGGCTGGCTGCGGGGGGCAAGCTGGCCGCTGGCCAGATAGCCGCGGTCGGCCAGGAACAGGCGGACCACGTTGCCGCCCATCTCCAGCGCGGCCTTTTCCAGGGCGCTGCCCGGCAGGACCAGGAAGGCGATCTCGGGGTCGAAGGCCATGGCCGCGCGCGCCACTGCCGCCGCGATGGCGGGATCGGAGCTGGCGAGATTGCCAAGCGCGCCATGCGGATTCATGTGGGTGATGCGATGCCCGGCGCGGCCCGCCAGCCCGGCCAGCGCGCCCAGCTGGTAAAGCACATGGCATTCCAGTTCCGGCAGGTCCATGTCCATCCGCCGCCGCCCGAAGCCCATGCGGTCGGGAAAGCTGACATGCGCGCCCAGATCGACGCCATGCTCCCTGGCCAGCCGGATCGTGCGGTCCATGATGACCGGATCGCCGGCATGGTAGCCGCAGGCCACGTTGGCCGAGCTGATCTGCGCCATCAGCGCCTCGTCATCGGCGATGCGATAGGGGCCGAAGCCCTCTCCCATGTCCGAGTTGATGTCGATGATCATGGCTTGGTCTCCAATGTCAGGACGGTGTCACCGTGGCCGAACAGGGTGCCGGGTTCCGGGATCTGCGACGCGATGGTGCCATCCGCCGGGGCGATGACGGGGGCGCGGACGGCGCCTTGCGCGACATAGCCCAGAAGCTCGCCGGTGCGGACGGCGTGGCCGGGCGCAAGGGCGGGCAGGCCGTCGTCGCTGCCGCGCGGCAGGAAGCGGCCGATATCGGGGCTGCGCGCGGCTGCGGTCGCCGTCGCGGGCTGCGCCGGGGTTATGGCGGACGGTGCGGGTCCGGCCGGCAGGACCAGGCGCAGGAACATGTCCCCGCCCTCGATCTCCAGCGCGCCGACGCCATGCGCGCGCATCGCGTCCAGAAGCCGGGTAAGGTCTTGCTTGTCGAACATCACTGCCATCCCCCCTGCCGGACGCGGAATGCTTCCAGCTCGGCGCGGATTCCGGCCAGGCTTTGCTGCTGCACCCTTGCGGCCTCGGCCGCCTCGGCCGGCGTCACCCGGCGAAAACGCAGGCGGTCGCCGGGCCGCGCCTGCGCGATGCGCCACAGGTCGGGTTCGATGACCGCCGCGATCTTGGGATAGCCGCCCATGGTCGCGGAATCGGCCAGCTGGATGATCGGCTGCCCGCCACCCGGCACCTGCACGATCCCCGGCGCGATCCCGTGCGAGCGCAATTCGCCCGACGCGGCATAGGCCAGCGGCTCGCCCTCCAGCCGATAGCCCTGGCGGTTGCTTTGCTGGCTGACCGCATAGGGCGTGGTCCAGAACGCTTCGCGCGAGGCCGGGGCGAAACTCCCGTGCTCGGCCGAGGGCAGGGCGCGCAATTCGATCTCTGCGACCCCGGGGGCACGCAGCGCGGGCATGGTCAGGCTGAACCCCGCAAGCGGCAGCGGCGCGGTATCCGCCGCGGCGTGCAGCAGGTCGCCGGCGGCAAGGACGCGGCCTTCCAGCCCGCCGAAACCCTCGCGCAGCTGCGTGCTGCGCGAGCCCAGCACCGCCGGCACGTCGATCCCGCCGGGCAGGGCCAGATAGGTGCGGGCGCCCGAGGCCATCGGGCCAAGCTCCAGCACCTCGCCCTCGTCCGCCATGCCCGCCCAGACCCGCGGCAGCGGCCGGCCGGCCAGCGTCGCGCCGCAGGCCGCGCCCGCCAGCGCGAATGCGCCGGCCTGCCGGAACCGGAACCGTGCCGGGGTCAGCGGGATTTCCAGCGTCGCGGCATCCTCGTCATTGCCCAGCATCATGTTGGCGATGCCATGCGACAGGGCGTCCATGACCCCGGCGCGACCAAGCCCTTGCGACCAGTAGCCGTCGCGTCCCAGATCCTGCACCGTCGCGCCCGGCGGAATGAAAAGAGCCTCGATCATGCCTTGACCTCGACGGGGTTGAAGCGGATCCGGTCGCCGGGCCGCAGCAGCGCGGCGGGGCTGCATTCGGGGTCGAAGAAGGACAGGCCGGTGCTGCCGATGGTGTTCCAGCCGCTGGGGCCGGCCGAGGCCGAGACCCCGGTCTGCAGCCCCGCCAGCGACAGCGACCCGCCCGGCAGCCGGGGCAGCGGCACCTTGCGGCGCGGTGTTTCCAGCCGGGGATCCAGGCCGCCCAGATAGCAATAGCCGGCATGGCTGCCGACCGCATAGACCGTGTATTCCGGCGCGGCATGCAGGCGCACCACCTTGTCCACCGGCAGGCCGGTCATCTCGGCGACCTCGGCCAGATGCGGGCCGTCATAGGCCATGTCGATGGCCAGAAGCCGGCCCTCGACCTGCTTGCGGATGCCGCTTTCCCACAGCGCGGTCAGGTCCTTCTCGATCCGGTCGAGTTCGATCGGGACATGGTCCAGAAGCAGGGTGACATTGGTCATGCCGGGCACGGCTTCGCGCACGCCCTTCCAGGTGGCGGCCTCGTCGGCGACGGCCCAGATACGCTGCTGGTTGGCGAGGTCGAAGGGGCAGGAGGGCTGGAACAGCACCGCCCGGCTGCCGATCATGGAAAGCTTCGCGTCAGGCATGGCGGGATTTCCGGGTTTCGAGCCAGTGTTCGAGATGGTGGATGCTGACCCCCCCGGCCGAGAAGCCGGGCTCTGCCAGCATCTGCCGGTGCAGGGGGATATTGGTCGAGACGCCTTCCACCCGCGCCTCGGCCAGCGCGGTGCGGGCGCGGGCCAGCGCCTCGTCGCGGTCGGCGCCATGGGCGATGATCTTGCCGATCATCGAATCGTAGCTCGCCGGGATCTCCGAACCGGCGCCGACATGGGTATCCATGCGGATGCCCGGCCCGCCCGGCACGTGCATCGCCGTGATCCGGCCGGGGCTGGGGGCGAAGCTCTGCGGATCCTCGGCATTGATCCGGCATTCGATGGCATGGCCCAGGCTGCGCACCTGGTCCTGGGTGATCGGCAGCGGCTTGCCGCGCGCCACGTCGATCTGCATGGCCAGGATGTCCAGCCCGGTGACCATTTCCGTCACCGGGTGCTCGACCTGGATGCGGGTGTTCATCTCGATGAAATAGAACCGCCCGTCCTCGTAGAGGAATTCGAAGGTGCCGGCGCCGACATAGCCGATCCGGCGGCAGGAGGCGGCGCAGCGTTCGCCGATTTCCGCGATCAGCGCCCGGTCGATGCCCGGCGCCGGCGCCTCTTCGATCAGCTTCTGGTGGCGGCGCTGCATCGAGCAGTCGCGGTCGCCCAGCCACAGCGCATGTCCATGTGCATCGGCAAGAACCTGGATCTCCACATGGCGCGGCCTTTCGAGGAATTTCTCGATATAGATGTCGGCATTGCCGAAGAAGCGGCCGGCCTCTTGCCGGGTGACCATGAAGGCATCGGCCAGCTCGGATTCGGTCCGCACGACGCGCATGCCGCGCCCGCCGCCGCCGCCGGCCGCCTTCAGGATGACGGGATAGCCGATCCCGGCGGCGATCCGGCCGATCTCGTCGGGATCGTCCGGCAGCACGCTGTCCGGGCCGGGCACGCAGGGCACGCCGGCGGCGATCATGGCGCGCTTGGCCTCGACCTTGTCGCCCATCATCCGCATGACCGAGGCGCTGGGTCCGACCAGCCGCCGGCCCGCGGTCTCGACGGCCTCGGCGAATTCCGGGCGTTCGGAGAGGAAACCATAGCCGGGATGGATCAGGCCCGCGCCGCTGGCCTCGGCCGCGGCCAGAAGCGCGGGGATGTTCAGATAGCTCTTGGCGGCGGGTGCGGGCCCGATGCAGATCGCCTGATCGGCCAGGTGCAGCCAGGCGGCGTCGCGATCCGCCTCGGAATGCGCGCAGACGACGCGCAGGCCAAGCCGGCGGCAGGCGCGGATGATGCGCAGGGCGATCTCGCCCCGGTTGGCGACCAGCAGGCAGTCCATGTCGATCGCGGCCATCAGCGGATCCTCATCAGCGGCGCGCCCGCCTCGACCGTCGCGCCGTCTCCGACCATGATGGCCTCGACGGTGCCTGCTTGGGGCGCGGGGATGGCGGTCATCATCTTCATCGCCTCGATGACGCAGATCGTCTGGCCGGCCTCGACGCGGGCGCCGACCTCGACAAAGGCCGTCCCGCCGGATTCGGGGCGCAGGTGGCACAGGCCCGCCAGCGGGGCGGTGACGGCATCTGCCTCGGGCGCCGCTGGGGCGGCCTGCGCCGCCTCGATGGCGGGTTGCGCGGGCAGGGGGGCGTCGCCCGCGCCGCGGCGGATGGTGATCCGGTGCCCCTCGGCCGAAAAGGCGAACTCGGCCAGATGGTTTTCGGCGGCCCATTCCATCCCCGAGATGATGGAGTCGATGGTGATCGGCATGCGAAGGGCGTTGTCCCTGTGCGAAGTTGCGTTCTCTTGCGATTGGTAGCACCGCCGCTTCGCAATGATGTCAGAGCGGTTTCGCATGACCCGTCCGGGGGCATCGCGAAACCCGATCACATCAGATGCAGACGCTCTTATGCCTGCGCCCCGCGTTCTTCCTATGCTTCCGGCCGATCACCGCCGGCCCCGGCCGCGGCATTCCAGCAAGGAGGAGCACGACGTGCCCCATATCATCACCAGGATCGAACGTGCCGCGCCGGCGGATGTGGCCGCCCTGTCGAAATTCGGCAGCGCCACGATTCACGAGGCGCAGGGCCGGCTGGGCGCGCTGAGCGCGCGCCTGAAGCCCGTCGACCGCGCCATGTCGGTCTGCGGCCCCGCCTTCACCGTGCAAAGCGCGCCGCGCGACAACATCATGCTGCAACTGGCGATCCATTACGCCCAGCCCGGCGATGTCGTCATCGTCTCGGCCGGGGAATACGAGGAGGCGGGGTGCTTCGGCGACGTGCTGGCCAATGCCTGCCTGGCCAAGGGCATCGCCGGCGTGGTCACCGATACCGGGGTGCGCGACACGCAGGAACTGATCCGGCTGGGCCTGCCGGTGTTCTCGCTGAGCGTCTGCATCAAGGGCACGGTCAAGGAAACCCTGGGCCAGATCAACGGCGACATCGTCATCGGCGGGCAGGTGGTGCGGCCGGGCGACGTGATCCGCGGCGATGCCGACGGCCTGGTGGTGGTGCGCCGCGAGGATGCCGCCGAGGTGGCGCGCAAATCCGCTGCCCGCGAAGCGGACGAGGCCGGCTATATCGAGGCCTACAAATCGGGCCGGACGGTGATCGATGTCTGCAATCTTGAGGCGGTGCTGAAGGCCAAGGGCCTGACCACCGATCTTTGACGAGATCTTGCTGAGGATGCGCCCCGCGCCCTGCCGCGGTGCGGGATCAGGCCGATGATTCCCGTACGATCAGGTCGGTCTGGATTTCGATCCGGGCCGGCGCCGCGTCGGAATCCTGCCGCAGCAGGGCGACGATCAGATCCGCGGCCTTGCTGCCGATGCTGCCGGCATGGACATCGATCGTGGTCAGGCGGGGTACGCTGATCCTGCCGATCTCGTAATTGCCGAAGCCGGCCACCGCCAGGTCGCCAGGGATGCCGATGCCCCGCCTCTGGCATTCCGAGATCACCCCGAAAGCCACCAGATCCGAGACGCAGACCACTGCCCGGGTCTCCGGCTGGCTGTCCAGCAAGGCCCCGAGCGCCTGCGCCCCTTCGGCCATGCCGACCGGGGCGGTGCCGGCGGGAACCAGCCGCGTGTCGTCCAGCCCGTGGCGGCGCATCGCCTCGACAAAGCCGCGGCGGCGCTGGCCGCCGCGCGGATCGCGCGGCGATTCACCACCGATGAAGGCGATGTCGCGATAGCCCGAGGCGACCAGGTGATCCACCAGCCTGCCGATGCAGGCGGTGTTGGAAAAGCCCACGACATGCCGGATCGGCTGAGCGGGCAGGTCCCAGATTTCGATCACCGGGATCCGTGTCGCGCGCAGCATCTGCCGCGTCCTGCGCGTGTAGTCGCCCACCGTCAGGACGAGCGCCTCGGGCTTGCGGCGCAGCAGCTGGCCGATCAGCCTTTCCTCTTCCTCGGGGTCGTATTCGGTATTGGCCAGCAGGATCTGCAAGCCGTTCCGCGACAGCCCGCGTGAGAGCTGCCGCACGGTTTCCGCGAAATTCGCGTTATTGATCGAGGGGACGGTGACCGCCACGAAGCCGGAGCGGTTCTGCCGGAGGCTGGCGGCGGTCGCGTCGAAGACATAGCCCAGTTCCTCGGCCTTGGCCAGAATCCGGGCGCGTGTCTGCGGGTTGACGCCCTCGTCGCCGCGAAACGCCCGCGAGACGGTCATCGCGGAAACGCCGACCGCCTTGGCGATATCCGCCATCTTCACGGTTCCGCTGTGAAATCCGTCCCTGCTCATGCCGCCACATGCCCCTGCCGAAAGGGCAGGCTAGACGCTGCGGGATGCGGCCACAACACCCCGGCGGCATGGGACAGGAGGCCGCGGCAGGCCGTCCGCCGCCCGCCCGGCATGACGGGATGACGCAAGCCTAGAGCGAGACACTGATCGCCCCGTCCACATAGAGCGTGTGCCCGTTCACGAAGCTCGATGCGTCCGAGGACAGGAAGACGCAGGCCCCCACCAGTTCCTCGACCAGGCCCCAGCGCCCGGCAGGGGTGCGCTTTTCCAGCCAGGCCGAGAAATCGGGGTCCGCGACCAGCGCGGCGTTCAGCGGCGTGTCGAAATATCCCGGCGCGATGGCGTTGCATTGCAGCCCGTGGCGGGCCCAGTCCGTGGCCATGCCCTTGGTCAGGTTGCCGACGGCGCCCTTGGTGGCGGTATAGGGGGCGATGCCCGGCCGCGCCAATGCGGTCTGGACCGAGCAGATGTTGACGATCTTGCCGCGGCCGCGCCGGATCATGTGCCGCGCCACCGCCTGCCCGACATGGAAGACCGAGGCGATATTGGTCTGCAGCAGGGCCTCGAACCGGTCGGCCGGGAAATCTTCCAGCGCCGTGCGATGCTGCATGCCGGCATTGTTGACCAGGATGTCGATGGGGCCGACCGAGGCTTCGAAATCGTCGATGGCGGCGCGGACCTCGTCATGGCGGGTCACGTCGAAGGGCAGGGCCCGGATCTCGGCCTCGGGCAGTTCCGCCTGCAAGGCGGCGCGCGCCTCCTCCAGCCGTTTCGGATCCCGACCGTTCAGCACCACTGCGGCACCGCTTTTCGCCAGCCCCCGTGCCAGCGCATGGCCGATGCCCTGCGACGACCCCGTGACCAGCGCGCGGCGGCCCGCCAGCCCGAACAGGCTTTCAACAAATCCATTCGTCCCGGCCATCCCGTTCCTCCGTTTGGGTCTCGACAAATCCGTTCGACTCGTGTTTTGTTATCGATAACTATCCGAGTCAAGGGCCCGCTGAAAGGGCGACCGGAAAATCCCGCACCATAATGGAGAACACGATGAGCAAGCCGGTGGTCCTGCAGATGGGGGCCTATCCCGAATGGGACGAAGTCCCGCTGAGCGCGCAATACGATCTGCGCCGTTATTTCGAGGCCGCGGACAAGGAGGCCTTCCTGGCCGAATGCGGCGCCGAGGTGCGGGCCATCGCCACCCGCGGCGAGCTGGGGGCCAGTCGCAAGATCATCGAGGCCTGCCCGAATCTCGAACTGATCTCGATCTATGGCGTGGGCTTCGACGCGGTCGATCTGGAAGCCTGCCGCGAGCGGGGGATTCAGGTGACGAACACGCCCGACGTGCTGACCGGGGACGTGGCCGATCTGGGTGTCGCGATGATGCTGGCCGTCGCGCGCGGCATCGTCGGCGCTGAAGCCTGGGTGCGGGGCGGCCAGTGGGCGGCCAAGGGCAATTATCCGCTGCAGCGCCGCATCTGGGGCAAGAAGGCCGGTATCCTGGGGCTGGGCCGGATCGGCTTCGAGATCGCGCAGCGTTTGCGCGGCTTTGGCATGGATATCGCCTATTCCGACGTCGCGGCCAAGGACTATGCCGCCGATCTGACCTTCATCGCCGATCCGGTCGCGCTGGCGCGGCATTCGGAGTTCCTGTTCGTCGCCCTGGCGGCCTCGGGCCAGACCCGGCACATCGTCAATCGCGAGGTGATCGAGGCGCTTGGCCCCGAGGGCGTGCTGGTCAATGTCTCGCGTGCCTCCAACATCGACGAGGCGGCGCTGATCGCCGCGTTGCAGGACGGCCGGCTGGGCGCGGCGGCACTGGATGTTTTCGATAACGAACCCCAGATCGACCCGCGCTTCCTGGAGCTGCCGAACGTGCTCTTGCAGCCGCATCAGGCCTCGGGCACCGTCGAGACCCGCAAGGCGATGGGCGAACTGGTCCGCAACAACCTGGCGGCGCATTTCGCCGGCCAGCCCCTGCTTACCCCGGTTGTCTGAGGCCGTCATGAAAGCGATTGTCATCCACGCCGCCAAGGATCTGCGCATCGAGGAACGCGAGCCCGAGGCGCTTGGCCCGGGACAGGTGCGCATCCGCCTTGCGGCCGGCGGGGTCTGCGGATCGGACCTGCATTACTACAACCATGGCGGCTTCGGGGCGGTGCGGCTGCGCGAGCCGATGATCCTGGGCCATGAGGTCTCCGGCCATGTGGTCGAATGCGCGCCGGACGTGGCGGGGCTCGTTCCCGGCGATCTGGTCGCCGTCTCGCCCTCGCGCCCTTGCGGGGGCTGCGGCTATTGCCGCGAGGGGCTGCCCAACCATTGCGAGAACATGCGCTTCTACGGCTCGGCCATGCCGTTCCCGCATATCCAGGGCGCGTTCCGGCAGGAACTGGTGGCGGATGCCGCGCAATGCGTGCTGGCCAACGGCCTGACGCCGGGCGAGGCGGCGATGGCCGAACCGCTGGCGGTCACGCTGCACGCCGCGCGCCGGGCCGGCGAGCTGCTGGGCAAGCGCGTGCTGGTCACCGGCTGCGGGCCCATCGGCCTGTTGTCGATCCTGTCGGCGCGGCTGGCGGGCGCGGGCGAGATCGTCGCCACGGACCTGTCGGATTTCACGCTGGCGATGGCGCGGAAATGCGGTGCGGACGCGGTCGTCAACATGGGCACGGCGCCCGACGGCCTGTCGCCCTTTGCCGCCGGCAAGGGCGGGTTCGACGTGCTGTTCGAATGCACGGGTGTTGCCGCGGCCATCGCGCCGGCCATCGCGGCCATGCGGCCGCGCGGCGTGGTCGTCCAGCTTGGGCTGGGCGGCGACATGCCGCTGCCGATGACGGCGATCACCGCCAAGGAGCTGGACCTGCGCGGCTCCTTCCGCTTCCACCCGGAATTCGCGACCGGCGTCCAGGCCATGCTGGCGGGTCGGATCGACGTCAAGCCGCTGATTACCCACGAGATCGCCCTGGACGAGGCCGAAACGGCGTTCCGGCTGGCCTCGGACCGTTCGGCGGCGATCAAGGCGCAGATCCTCTTCGCCTGAGCCGAGGCCTCAGCCTTGGCCTGAACCGGAGGCCGCCGGGGACCGCGCCGCCTCGGTCGCCAGCCGCACCAGATGATCGCGCACCACGGCGGCTGCTTCCGAAAGCGGCAGCTGAGCCGAGACGCAGATCGCCATCGCGACCTTCATGTTGGGGCGGCGGATGCGGTAGCTTCGGGCACCCGCGACGCGGCGCTGCACGGCCTGCGCCGCCGATGCGGGCAGGATGGTGCAGCCCAGCCCCTCGGCCAGCGCGTTCGACAGGTAGGAAATCGACTCGGTCTCGGCGACGACCTGGGCGCTGGTCCCGACGCGCGACAGGGTGGTCTCGATCACCTGGCGGACGGTGTGGATCGGGCTTGGCAGGATCAGCGGCTGGGACACGGCCTCGGCGAACGAGATCTCGCCATCCTCCGGTTCGGCGATCTGCGTTCCGATGAAATGCAGTTCTTCCGTCGAGATCGGCTCGAAGCTGAGGCTGGGGATCTTGCCGGGATCGAAGATCAGCGCGATGTCCGTCTTGCCGGTCATGATCTGTTCGCTGATCACGCCGCCGCCGACTGCCTCATTGGCATAAAGCAGGATGCCCGGGTGCTTTTCGCGGATGGTCCGCATCAGCTGCGTCGCCACCAGCGAACCCAGGCCCAGCGGCGCGAACACGACGCTGACCGCGCCGGTAATCTCCTCGGAGGAGGTGGCGATGTCCTGCTCGGCCTGGTTCATCTGCCGGATGATCATCTGGCAATGGCGATACAGAACCTTGCCCGCCTCGGTCGGGATGACGCCGCGCTTCGAGCGCAGCAGAAGCGGCTTGCCGAAATGGGTTTCCAGCGCGGCGATCTGCTGGCTCAGTGCCGGCTGGGCGATGTGCAGGATCGCCGAGGCGCGGGTGATGCTGCCGATGTCCACGATCTTCATGAAGGCGTAAAGCCTGCGTATGTCCATGATAACATTTCCCTGAGGCGCGATTCTTCCGGCCGCGGCGGCCATTCTATTGGGTCGGCGCCTGCTGCGCACCGATGTATAAGCATTCGCGATCATGTCAGACCGAACTGTTCTTTTCGCGGCGACGGCCCGGTCGCTAGGGTGGCAGGTGCAACGGTCACAAAACTGCAAAACGGTCGCTCCGCAGCGATATGCCGTTGGTCCGGCTCGCTTGCGGTAAGCGCCAGGATAGGGAGAGATTGATGTTCCTCAAGCCGATCGCGTTGGGGGCTGCGGCTGCGCTTGCCCTTGCAAGCGCCGCTGTGGCGCAAACCCGGCTCAGCTTGTCCGAAGTGCTGCCGGACGGCAATTTCATGACGGAAAACGCCAAGAGATTCGCGGAGGCCGTCAAGGAGGCCACCGATGGCGAGGTCGTCATCAATGTCGCCTCCTCGGGGTCGCTGGGCTTCAAGGGGCCCGACCAGCTGGGTGCGGTTCGCGACGGGCTTGCCGACATGGCCGATATCAACATCAGCCAGCAGGTCGGGATGAACCCGCTGTTCGGCGCCGAGGGCGTGCCCTTCCTTGTCGAGTCGATGGAGGAACTGAAGGAATACCACGCCTTCCTGCGTCCCGAGTTCGAGAAGCTGGCCGAGCAATACAACCAGAAGATCCTCTATATGGTGCCGTCGCCGGCCCAGTATGTCTATCTGAAGACCCAGATCGACGATATCGGCGACTTCCGCGGCATCACGGTGCGCGGCGCCGACAAGAACACCGTCGATATCGTCAGCAGCCTTGGCATGGACGGCATCGCCATGCCCTGGGGCGAACTCTTGCCGGCGCTGGCCTCGGGCCGGGTCAGCGGCGTTGCGACCTCGGCCAGCTCGGGCGTGGACGGCAAGTTCTGGGAATTTCTCAGCCATATCTATCCGACCAACCATACCTGGGGGTCGAACGCGGTGACGATCAATCTCGAGTCCTGGAGCAGGCTCACGCCGGAACAGCAGGCCGCCATCGAGAAGGTCGCGGCCGAGCTTGAGCCGCAATTCTGGGAAAGCTCGCTTGAGAGCGACAAGAACAGCATCGAGATCATGACCGGCCACGGCATGCGGCTGGTCGAGCTTTCGGACGAGCTGAAGGCCCAGATCGCCGAGAAAGCCAAGCAGGTTCAGGCAGAGTTCTTCAGCCGCGTTCCCGCCGCCAAGCCGATCGCCGATGCCTATCTCGCGTCGAAAGGCGGCAACTGAGATGGCCGGAGAGCAGCATGTCGCCTCCGAGGCCGTCGCTGAACGCGGTGCTGTCGCTGCCCTGCAAAGGGCGGCGGACTTTGCCTCGCTGGTCGCGGCCTGGCTTGCCGGTCTCTGTGTCCTGGGCCTGACCCTGCTCGTGCTGATCGACACCGCGATGGCGTTGATCAGCCGTTATGTCCCGTCCTTTCCCACGGGCACCGGGATCGGCTGGGAATACAGCGCCTATCTGATGGGCGCGGCCTTCCTGCTCGGCTCGGGCATGACGCTGCGCGCGGGCCTGCAACTGCGGGTAGAGCTGCTGCTGTCGATGGGCAAGGGCCGCTACGCCCGGATGTTCGAGATATTCGCTGCCATCCTCGGCTCTGTTGTCACGCTTCCCCTGGCGGTCTGGCTTGCGCAGTTCACGCATCGCACCTGGAGCTATGGCGAGGTTTCCCAGGACAGTTTCACGCCGCTGTGGATCCCGCAGCTGGTGCTGACCATCGGCGCGGCCGTGCTGGCCTTGCAGATGGTTGCCCGACTCGTCACCGCCATCAGCGGCAACACTGTCGACAAACCCAGCCTCGGTGCCGCGAGCGCCATCGAGTAAGCCACCGCGCCCCTGCGCGCGAAACCAGGAATATCGGGGAGAAACATGGGCGCTATCGTCGCAAGCCTGTTCGGGCTTCTTTTCGGCACATTGGCCATCGGGGCCTGGATCGGAATCGCCTTGCTGGCCACGGCCATCGGCCTGGCAATGATGTTCACCGGCCTGCCCGTCGACAGGCTGTTTCCGCAATACCTGTTCAACATCCTGACCACGCCCGACCTGGTCGCGTTGCCGCTTTTCATCCTGATGGGCGAGTTCCTGTTTCGCACGCGCCTGTCGGAGACCCTGTTCAGCGGCCTGGCGCCCTGGGCGGGCCTGCTTCCGGGCCGGCTGCTGCATGTCAATGTCGTCGGCTGCTCGATCTTTGCGGCGATCTCGGGCTCCTCGGCCGCGACGACGCAGGTCGTCGGCCGCATGACCCTGAAGGAACTGCTGGCGCGGGGCTATTCGCCCGACCTGGCCATCGGCAGCCTTGCAGGTGCCGGCACGCTGGGATTCCTGATCCCGCCCTCGACGGTGATGATCATGTATGGCGTGCTGGCCAATGAATCGATCCTGCGGCTTTTCACCGCCGGCTTCATTCCGGGCGTCCTGCTTGCCCTGGTCTTTGCCGCCTACATCATGATCCGCGCCAGCGCCAAGCCCGACCTGGTGCCCGAGAACGAACGCGCCTTGCGCCACATGCCCTTCCGCCAGCGTCTTGCCGCCCTGCGGGATCTCGGCCCGGTCATGTTCCTGATCCTCTGCGTGCTGGGCTCGATGTATGGCGGGCTGGCGACCCCTTCCGAGGCCGCGGCGCTGGGCGTGGTCGGGGCGTTCCTCGTGTCGCTGTCGCAGGGCGCGCTGAACCTGCGGGTGCTGCGCGACATCATCCTGGGGACGGTGCAGACCTGCTCGGTCATGGGCATCATCATCCTTGGCGCATCGGTGCTGGGCAATATCACCTCGACCCTTGGCATTCCTGCCGCGGTTGCAAATGTCGTGACCGACTGGAACCTGTCGCCGATGTTGCTGATCGTGGCGCTGATCGTGCTGTATCTGGTGCTGGGGACCGCGCTTGAAGGCTTTTCGATGATCGCGACCACCCTGCCGGTGGTGCTGCCGCTGGTCGAGGCCGCGGGCTTCGACAAGATCTGGTTCGGCATCTTCATGGTGCTGGTGGTCGAGATGGCGCAGATCACGCCGCCGGTAGCCTTCAACTTCGCCGTCATCCAGAACATCACCGCCCGAAGCACGGCCTATATCGCAAGGGTCACCTTCCCCTTCCTGTTGATCATGATCGGCTTTGCGATCATGCTGGCGCTGTTTCCGGGGATCGTCACCTTCCTGCCCGACCTGCTGCTGGGCTGATCCCGTTTGGGCGTGGCGCCCTGGCCTTCTTGTCGGGGCGCCATGCAGGTCAGCTTTGACTGCCCGTTCCGTTGGCGCTATCAGAGGCGCCATGCCACGGCCTAACGCGCAGCTGCATTTCGATCATCAATCGGCGTCCCTCGGGGATGCGCTGTCCAGAGCAAAGAAGAATAATGAACACTGACACTAGGATCGGCCTGATCGGCCTGGGGACGATGGGTGCGGCGCTGGCGCTGAACATCGCCGAGAAGGGCTTTCCCATCGCGGTCTGGAACCGCACCGCCGAAGTGACCCGCCGCTTCCATGCCGAGGCCGGGGCGCTGGCGGAGCGCGTGGTCCCGACCGAAAGCCTGGCCGATCTGGTCGCCGCCATCGCGCCTCCTCGCGCCATCATCCTGATGGTCCCCGCCGGTCAGGCCGTCGACGACCAGATCGCGGCGCTGGCGCCGCTGCTCGGCCCCGAGGATCTGGTGATCGACGCCGGCAACGCCAATTTCCACGACACCAACCGCCGCGCCGCCGCCGGTCTGCCGATGCGCTTCCTGGGCATGGGCGTCTCGGGCGGCGAAGAGGGCGCGCGCCACGGCCCCGCCATCATGGGCGGCGGTGCCCGCGCCGACTGGGACCGCGTCGCCCCGGTCATGCAGGCCATCGCCGCCCGGGCCGAGGACGGCACCCCCTGCGCCACCTGGATGGGCGAGGCCGGCGCCGGCCATTTCGTCAAGACCGTCCACAACGGCATCGAATATGCCGACATGCAGATGATCGCCGAGGTCTACGGGCTGATGCGCGACGGGCTGGGCCTGCCGGCCGCCGCCATCGGCGAGACCTTCGCCGGCTGGAACGGGGGGGCGCTGAAATCCTACCTGGTCGAGATCTCTGCCGCCGTCGCCGGGGCCGCCGATCCGCTGACCGGCGCGCCGATGCTGGACGTGATCCTGGACGCCGCCGGGCAGAAGGGCACCGGGCGCTGGACCGCGATCGAGGCGCAGCACCTCGCCGCGCCGATCCCGGTGATCGAGGCGGCGGTGATGGCGCGCAACGTCTCGGCCCGCCTCGGCGAGCGCAAGGCGGGCGAGGCGCGCTTCGGCGCCGCCCCGCAGGCGCTGGACCTGGCGCTGCCCGAGCTGGAGGCGGCGCTGATCGCCGGCAAGATCCTGTGCTATGCGCAGGGTTTCGCGATGATCGAGGCCGCCGGCCGCGCCTTCGGCTGGCAGCTTGACCTGCCGGGGATCGCGCGGGTCTGGCGGGCGGGCTGCATCATCCGCTCGGCCATGCTGAACGACATGGCCACGGCGCTGGCCGAGGATCCGTCGCGCAACCTGGCGCTGGCGCCCTTCTTCGCCGAGAAGCTCGAGACCGCGATGCCGGCGCTGCGGCAGGTGGTGGCGCAGGGGATCATGGCCGGCCACGCGCTGCCGGCGCTGGCCTCGGGGCTGGGCTGGTTCGACATGATGCGCACCGGCCGCGGCACCGCGAACATGATCCAGGCGCAGCGCGACTTCTTCGGCGCGCATGGCTTCGACCGTCTGGACGGCCAGGACAGCCATCACGGGCCATGGGGCGGAAAGGCGTGAACCGGGCGGCCAGGGCGGTCTTGGCCGCAGGCGGCCAATCCGGCATGGGCAAAGCCGCCTGACCGGGACAGCCCCGCCGCCGAAGCCCTGGCCCCAGATGTTTTCGGGCCAGATGTTTTCGGGGGTGATGATCTGGAACGGCACGATGCGCAGGATCATCGGGGATCGACGTTTCTGCCCCAGCGCCTCGAGCATGGTGCTGATCTGCTCCTGCGAGATCTGCCCGCGCGGATGATACGGGACCGCGGCGATCGGGCCTGCGTTCAGGCCCTTGCGCGCCTCGGAGCCGACATCGCGGCAGACGATGCGGATCTTCCTTTCGCCGTTCGGCCGAACTTTCACGGATCGCGCGCAGCACGCCGGAAATGCCGCCGCGGATCACGTGGCCCCGATGAGGTCCGTCCTGGCATCGCCGGCGCGGGACGTGACGCGCGACCAGATCGTCCAGACGATGGTCGGGCGCGAAATCACCGACACATGCGGCTGTGGGCATCCTGTCGGCGCCGCGCCATCGCGCCCGGAGCGGCGAGGGACAGCATGTCGAACTGGCCCTGGTGGACAGCCGGGTCGCCTGGCGGAGCAACGCGGGCATGAACGGCCTGATTTCGGGCAGGATGCCGCCAAGATGCGGCAATGCGCATCCGAACATCGCGCCAGCCAGGTCTATGCGGTCGCGGATGGCCATGTGATCCTGGCGCAACCCGCGAGATGCGCATCGAGATGACCGGGCCGGAAGGGGTCCGGGTGCCGATGATCGGCAAGCCCCTGAAGCTCCCGCGCACCGCCGTCAGCTATCGGCTGTCGCCGCCGCATCTGGGCGAGCATGACGGGGAAAGCCGCGCGGCCGTGGGCATTCCCGGGGCAGGGTAATACGCAAGGATCGGAATATAAACGATTTCATTCCATGCCCCGCAAGCATGACCAGAAGGGCGCGGTCCTGCCGGGAATTTTTCAAGACGACTGGTCTAATTATTTTGGATTTGAGGAGGACTCCGGTCTAAAAAAGCATATGGAAGAAACAAGGAACGCAGGTCTGCCGCGCAGGCGAGGCCGTCCCCGAAAAGACCAGAGCCGGCCGGATGCACCGCGCATGCTGCTTGTGCGGGCCGGCCTGGCGGTCCTGACGGAAAAGGGGTTCAGCACCGTCAGCATCGATGAGATCCTTTCCTCGGCCGGGGTGCCCAAGGGATCATTCTACCATTACTTCGACAGCAAGGATGCCTTCGGCCTGGCGCTGGTCGATGCCTATGCGGATTTTTTCGCCCGCAAGCTCGATCATTGGCTGGGCGCAGAAAATCGCCCGCCGCTGGAACGGTTGCGCGACTTCTTTGCGGATGCAAAGGCGGGGATGGCGCGTTTCGATTACCGGCGGGGCTGCCTGATCGGCAATCTCGGGCAGGAAATGGGCGTGCTGCCGGCCGCCTTCCGCGAGCGCCTGGCCGCGGTGTTCCGGGATTGGGAAGGACGGACCGCGACCTGTCTTCGGGCGGCGCAGGCGGCAGGCCAGATCGCAAGGGATGCGGATTGCGACCGGCTTGCCAGGTTCTTCTGGATCGGCTGGGAAGGCGCGGTCCTGCGGGCGAAGCTTGAGCGAAGCCCGGCCCCGCTTGACGATTTCGCAGAGGGCTTTCTGGCCATGCTGCGGTCCGGATCCGAAACCTCCAAGGGACAGCCGACATGTTCAAAGCGATACTGATCGAGAAGGATGAGAACGGGCAGCGGGTCTCGCTGTCCGAACTGGACGAAAGCCGGTTGCCCGAGGGCGACGTCACGGTTCGCATCGCCTGCTCGACCCTGAACTACAAGGATGCGCTGGCGATTACCGGCAAGGGGCCGGTGGTCAGAAGGTTTCCCATGGTGCCAGGGATCGATTTCGCCGGTGTCGTCGAACAATCGACCGACCCCTTTTTCCGGCCCGGAGACAAGGTGGTCTTGAATGGCTGGGGCCTGGGCGAGGTGCATTGGGGCGGGTTGTCCGAGCTTGCCCGTGTGAAGGGCGATTGGCTGATCCCCCTGGAGCCCGCGTTCAGCTTTTCCCGGGCAATGAGCATCGGCACCGCGGGATATACCGCGATGCTATGCGTGATGGCGCTGGAGCGCCATGGCGTCAGGCCCGAAAGCGGCGAAGTGCTGGTGACCGGCGCCGTGGGGGGCGTGGGCAGCGTGGCGGTCGCGGTGCTGGCCAAGCTGGGCTACGAGGTGGCCGCCGTGACCGGGCGCGTCGAGGAGAGCGAGTATCTGGCCAGGCTGGGCGCCAAGCGCATCCTGCCCCGGTCCGATTTCAACCAGCAGGGCAAGCCGCTTGCCAGTGAGCAATGGGCGGGTGCGATCGACGTGGTGGGCGGGCATGTGCTGGCCAATGTCTGCGCCTCCATGAAATACCGGGGCGTTGTCGCGGCCTGCGGCCTTGCCGGGGGCATGGCGTTCCCGGCCACGGTCGCCCCCTTCATTCTGCGCGGTGTCACCCTTGCGGGGATCGACAGCGTCATGTGCCCCCTGGACGAGCGGCGCGAGGCCTGGCGGCGGCTGGCTGAGGATCTCGATCCGGCGCTTCTGGATGGCATGACGCAGCATGTCGCAATCGAGGAGGTGATCGGGGTTTCCGAACAGCTGATCGCCGGTGCCATGCGCGGCCGCGTCGTCGTGCCGATCGCCAATCCCTGACATTCCAAGAAAGGAAAGCACATGAGCAACGGTCAACCCGCCATCAGCCGGTTTCCGGTCCCGACAATCGAGGAAATGCCCGAGGATATCCGCGATCGCATTCTGGCGGTGCAGGAAAAGTCCGGCTTCATTCCGAACGTCTTCTTGGCACTGGCACATCGTCCCGACGAATTCCGGGCCTTCTTCGCCTATCATGACGCGCTGATGGACAAGCCCGGCAATCTCAGCAAGGCCGAGCGCGAGATGATCGTCGTGGCGACCAGCAGTCTCAACCAATGCCAGTATTGCGTCGTCGCTCACGGGGCCATCCTGCGCATCCGCGCCAAGAACGCGCTGATCGCCGATCAGGTCGCCGTCAACTATCGCAAGGCCGATATCACCCCGCGCCAGAAGGCGATGCTCGACTTTGCGGTCAGGGTGTCGCAACAGGCCCATGATGTGGGGGAAAGCGATCTGCAGGCCTTGAAGGCACATGGTTTCACCGAGGAGGATGCCTGGGACATCGCGGCCATTTCAGCCTTTTTCGGCATGTCCAACCGTTTGGCCAATGTGACAAGCATGCGTCCCAACGACGAATTCTATGCCCTTGGCCGCTGACTTCAGGCCGGCGGGCAGCTTGCGCTCCGCGTCGGATGCCGCCGATTCGCGCATGAACGATCGGCCGCAGGGTTGATGCGCGCCGCGGGTCGTGCGGTCGCCATCCGGTCCCGAGGAAGCCGTGCCGGCCTTTCGCCCGGCGCGATCCTCGAGGTGACGGCGCGGCTGCCGCGTGGGACCATGCCGCCATGCCCACGCTGTTGACACCGGCCCGGGTCGATGGATTGCTGCAGCCGCACCATATCGCCTGGGGGGATGCATGACGCGGTTTTCTGCCAATCTGGGCTTTCTCTGGACCGATCTGCCGCTGCCGCAGGCGATCCGCGCCGCCCATCGTGCCGGTTTCGATGCGGTCGAATGCCATTGGCCCCATGACCTGCCTGCCGCCGATCTGGCTGCTGCGCTGGCCGAGACCGGGTTGCCGATGCTGGGCCTGAATACCCGGCGCGGCCGGCCGGGCGAAAACGGGCTTGCCGCGCTGCCGGGGCGCGAGGCCGAGGCGCGGGCCGAGATCGGGCGCAGCGTCGACTATGCCGCTGCCATCGGTTGCGGTGCGGTGCATGTCATGGCGGGCCAGGCCGAGGGGCCGGCCGCCGAGCGCGTCTTTCGCGCCAACCTGGATCATGCCTGCCGGCTGGCGCGGCCGCTTGGCATCACTATCCTGATCGAGCCGCTGAACCGCTACGATGCGCCGGGCTACTTCCTGACCGGCTCGGACCAGGCGGCACGGATCATCGAGGCGGCCGGGCATGACAACCTGCGGCTGATGTTCGACTGCTATCACCTGCAGATCATGGAGGGCGACATCACGCGCCGGCTGCGGGCGCATCGCGACATCCTGGGCCATGTGCAGATCGCCTCGGTCCCGGATCGCGGTCCGCCCGACTCGGGCGAGCTGGACCATCGCCACATTTGCGCGGTTCTGGACGAGCTGGGCTGGACGCGGCCGGTCGGCGCCGAATACCGTCCCGGCGGACCGACCGAGGCCACGCTGGGATGGCTGGACATCTTGCGATCCCCCGGCCGGTCCTAGAACCCGTCACGTCTGGCGGCTGTTTCCGGCTCCGGCCCCTTGTCATGCAGCGTCTGGGGCAGCGGGCGCCGGCCGGGCTTTTTCAGGCCAGCATCCGCGTATCGCCGCAGATCGAGATCGCCTGTCCCGAAATATGGCGTCCGAGCGGCGAGGCAAGATAGATTGCCTGCGCGGCGATGGCCTCGGCGGGCACGTATTCCTTGATCGAGGTATAGCGGAAGGCTTCCGCCTCGACCTCGGCAAAGCTGATATTGCGCTGCTGTGCCTTGGCTTCCAGCACCCGGCGCTGCCGGTCGCCGGCGACGAGCCCGGGCAGAATGGCGTTGACCCGGATGCCGCTCTCGCCCAGTTCGATGGCCAGCGATTTCGTCAGTCCGATGACGCCCCATTTCGCGGCGGCATAAGGGGTGCGCAGCGCGAATCCGACGCGGCCCGCGACCGAGGACAGGTTGATGATCGAGGGATTTCCGCTTACCCGAAGCGCGCCCACCGCGGCGGCGGCGCTCAGGAACTGGCTGGTCAGCACGATGTCCAGCGTCCGCCGCCAATCGGCAGGGTCGATGTCTTCGATCCGGGCGGTCGGCCCGGCGATCCCGGCATTGTTGACCAGGCAGTCCAGCCCGCCCAGATGGGCGATGGCATCGCGGACAAATCCCGTGAGCGCCGCTTCGTCGGCGACATCGATCTGCCGGGCGAAAACCCCTGCGGGCAGCGATGCCAGCGCCGCCGCGTCGATGTCGCAGGTCGCCACCGTCATGCCGGCCTCGGTCATCGCATCGACGATGGCGCGCCCGATGCCGGATGCCCCGGCGGTGACGATGGCGCGCTGGCCTTCGAGTTGATGCGTCATGGTTGGCTTTCCCCCGCATGTGCCAGATGTTCCAGGATGATCTCGGCCGCCGTGGTGATGTCTAGGCGGATCGCCGCCGCCGCCGCCTCGCGGTCGCGCGCTTGCAGCGCCTCGACCAGCTGGCCGTGGGCATCGACGGAATGGCTGGCGCGTTCGATCGCGTTATGTGGCCCCAGATCCAGCGAGATCATCGGCCCGGCCCGCAGCCATGAGATCGCAATCAACTGCCGCAGGCTGGGCGAGCGCGCCTCGTCATAAAGCGTGAAATGCAGGCGGCGGTTCAGGGTCAGCGCCTCGGCCCGGTTGTTGGCGCTGAGTTCACGGCTGAACTGTTCGTGCAATTCGCGGATGCGGTGAATGGCGGATTCGGGGATGCGGTCGGTTGCCAGCCGCGCGGCCTCGCATTCCAGCAGCACGCGCGTGCGGACCAGGTCGCGCAGATCCTCGGGCGCCATGGCCGGCACGATCACTGCCTTGTTGCGCTGAATCGCCAGCGCGCCCTGTGCGATCAGCCGTCCGATCGCCTCGCGAACCGGCATGGTCGAAACGCCCAGATGTTCGCCCAATTCGCGGATCGAGGTGCGGCTGCTGGGCTTCAGCGTGCCGTCCAGCAGCATTTCCGCAATGGCATCATAGACTTGCCCGGTCAGGGACACGGTTTTCAATGGGCGGGGCGGGCTGCTTAGTTCGGTCATTGACAAAGGGCCGCTTTCGATTCCAGTATGATCTGTGATCACACTGATGGGGCGAAAAGTCAAGCCTGTGCAGGCAATCACCCCGCGGTTTCATGGGAGGAGAAGACATGATCAGAACGATTGGCCGGCGACAGCTGCTCAAGACCGGAACGGCGGCGGGGCTTGTGACGCTGGCCGCGCCGGGGCTTTTGCGCGCGCAAAGCGACCCGGTGGTCCTGGGCCATCTGACCCCGCGCACGGGTTTCCTGGGCCCGATGGGCGAATATGCGGTGATGGCCGTGGATCTTGCGGTCGAGGAGATCAACGCCAAGGGCGGCATCAACGGCCGTCCGCTGACCGTGGTGAAGGAGGATTCCGTCAACCCCCAGACCGCCACCACCAAGGCCGAGCGCATGGTCGAGCGCGGCGATCTGGCGATGATCATCGGCGAGATCTCTTCGGCCTCGGCGCTGTCCATCGCGCAGGTGACGGCGCGGGCGAACAAGCTGTTCATCAACACCGGCGCCAATTCGGACACGCTGCGCGGCAGCGACTGCAAGCGCACCATGTTCCATACCGAGGCGCAGAACGTCATGTATGTGAACGCCGAGGGCCAGTATTTCCTTCAGAACGACATGGTGAAGGACAAGAAATGGTTCATCCTCAGCTCCGACTACGCTTTCGGGCACGACCTGCGCCACGGTGCGCTTGGCTTTCTTGAACGGAACGGCGGGCAGGCGGTCGGCGACGAGCTGATCCCGACCGATGCGACCGATTTCTCGTCGCATCTGCTGAACATCCGCAATGTCCAGCCCGACCTGATCGTCGTGAACCTGGCCGGCACTTCGGGGGCCAGCTTCATGAAACAATATGGCGAGTTCGGCCTGGACATCCCGCTGGGCGGCTTCGACTATAACAGCAGCATCGCATGGGCGACCGGGCCGCAGGATTTCAAGGGCACTTGGCCCTGCATCTGGACCCACCAGGTGCAGACCGATGCCTCGCAGGCCTTTGCGCAGGCCTTCCAGGCGAAATATGGCAAGCCCGCGGAAAACCAGGCCTATTCCGACTATATCGCCGTGCGCATCGCTGCCGAGGCGATCGCGAAGACCGGCGGCACCGACACTGCGGCGCTGATCGAGTTTCTGGAAGACCCGGCGACCGAGTTCGACATCCTCAAGGATCGCAAGGGCCGCTTCGACACCGCGACGCACCAGCTTTTGCAAGAGGTCTATGCCGTCACCGCCCTCGATCCGTCCGAGGCGCAGAACGAATGGGACATCTTCACCACCTCGGGCGCGCTGCCCGGCGCGGAGGTGCCGCTGGATGAGCTGATCAAGGGCGCGGTCGGCGGCGACTGCACCTTCTGATCCCGGAAAAACCCGCAAGGGCAGGGCGCGTCCGGGCGACGCGCCCGATCATCTCGCATGATAACGGGGATGCTTCATGACATTGGTCTTTCTTTCGCAGCTTCTGAACGGGTTGCTTGACGGCTTCTATTACATGCTGATCGCGCTGGGGCTGTCGCTGATCTTTTCGCTTGGGGGGATCGTCAACCTTGCGCATGGAGCGTTCTTCACGCTTGGCGCCTATCTGGCGCTGGTGCTGACGCCGCATATCGGTTTCTTCGGCGCGCTGATCGTCGGCCCGCTGATCGCGGCGGGCGTCGCGATGGTGGTCGAGCGCACGCTGTTCGCCCGTTTCTACCGCGAGGATCCGCTTTATTCGCTGCTGCTGACCTTTGCGCTTTCGATGATCATCGAACAGAGCCTGCGCTGGTATTTCGGCGCCTCGCCACGCGCCTATTCCATGCCCAATGAACTGCGCGGGCAGGTCTTCATGGGCGATTTCGTCTATTCGCGCTATCGCTTCTTCCTGATCGGCATCGCCATCGCGACGGTGGCGGCGGTCTGGGTGCTGCTGAACAGGACCGCCTTCGGGCGCATCGTGCGGGCGGGCATCCAGAACCCCGACATCCTCGGCACGCTGGGGATTTCGCTGCGGCCCTATCTGTCGGCGGTGGTGGCCATCGCCATTGCCATCGCGGCGCTCGCGGGCGTGCTGATGGCGCCCCTGCAGCCCGTCCACCCGATGATGGGGGTCGAGGTCGGGACGGCCGCCTTCGTCGTCGTGGTGATCGGGGGGCTGGGCTCGTTCTGGGGCGTGGTCGTGGCCGCGCTGCTGGTCGGGCTGGTCAAGGGGCTGATGATCGGCATCGGCTATACGCAATATTCGATGCTGGCCATCTACCTGCTGATGCTCGTCGTGCTGTTCCTGCGGCCGCGCGGGCTGCTGGGCGAACGCATCACCCGCTTTGAATAGGTTTCAGATGACTTCCCAAAAATTCCTGGCGGTGAAGAACCTGCTGATCGTGGCGCTGGCGCTGGTGGTGCTGCCGGTCCTGCTGAGCCGGATCGGGCTGGGTGCCAATTCCGCGGTCGAGGTGGTGATCTTCGCGCTGGCCGCAATGGGGCTCAACGTGCTGGTGGGCTATACCGGCCTGGTGTCCTTCGGACATGGCATCTGGTTCGGGACGGCGGCCTATGTCGCGGGTCTGACCGCGCGGTCGTTGGGCAATGCCAGCATGGCGGTTGCGCTGATCGTCGCGGTGGCCGCGACGGCGCTGGTCGCGGCGCTTGTCGGCTTTCTGGTGCTGCGGCGGCGCGGGGTCTATTTCTCGCTGATGACGCTGGCGCTTTCGGCGATGGGCTTTCAACTGGCCTTTCGCTGGACCGACGTGACCGGGGGCGAGAACGGCCTCGGCGGGATCGAGCGCCCGGCGCTGCTGGACAACAACCTCAATTTCTACGTCTTCGTGGCCCTGCTGGGTTTTGCGGTGATCGTGCTGCTTCAGCGGGTGCTGCAATCGCCCTTCGGCTCGGTCCTGGAGGCGATCCGCGAAAACGATGGCCGCGCGCAGGCGCTTGGCTACGATGTGCGCCGCTACAAGCTGAAAGCCTTCGTCCTCTCGGCCGTGATCACCGGGTTGGCCGGGGCGCTTCTGCTTTACAAGAACCGCATGACCTCGGCCGAGCCGATGTCGATCATCTTCTCGGGCGAGCTGCTGGCCATGGTCGTGATCGGCGGAATGCGCGGCTATCTGGGGCCGGCGCTCGGCGCGCTGTTCTATATCCTCTTCCGCGAATACCTGTCGATGTATACCGAGAACTGGCTGCTCTGGTTCGGCCTGATCTTCCTGGGCTTCGTGATCTTCGCGCGGCAGGGCATGATCGGCATCGGCGCGCAGTTCCGCCGCCGCTTCTTTCCCGAGCCCGAGATCGGGGCGGCCATGGCCGACCGAAGGACCGGCGACTATCCCTTGCCCCGTGCCATCGCCGGGCGCGATGGCGGCGGCGGCGACGTGCTGGTGGCGGAAGGAATCTCCAAGAATTTTCGCGCGATCAAGGCGGTCGACGATGTCTCGCTGCGGGTCAGGGACCGCACGCTTCACGCCCTGCTTGGTCCCAACGGTGCCGGCAAGACCACGGCGTTCAACCTGATGTCGGGGATCGTTCCGACCAGTGCGGGCCGGGTCTCGTTGCTGGGGCAGGACATTTCGGGACAGTCGGCGGACCGCATATCGAACCTCGGGCTGGGACGATCCTTCCAGATCACCAACCTCTTCCCCGAGCTGACCGTGCGCGAGAATATCCGCCTGGCCGTTCAGGCCCGAGATCCCAGCCGCAACTCCATGCTGCGCTCGACCGCCAGCGTTGCGCAGGTCCATGAAAAGGTCGAGGAGATGATCAACTGGGTCGGTCTGGCCGGAATGGAGAATGCCCGCGCCGGTTCGCTGTCCTATGGCGGGCAGCGGCTGCTGGACCTGGGCCTGGCGCTGGCGACCGAGCCGCGCATCCTGCTGGCGGACGAACCCCTTGCCGGTCTTTCGGTGGCCGAGCGCGAGCGGGTGGGCCTGCTGATCAAGGACGTCTCGAAAAGCTTGCCGGTGCTGCTGGTCGAGCATGACATCGACCGCGTGTTCGAGCTTGCCGACCACGTCACCGTCATGGCCGACGGCAAGGTGCTGGTCGATGGCACGGTGGACGATGCCCGCAACTCGCGCGAGGTGCGCGACATCTATATCGGCTCGGGCACCAGCGCGGTCGCCGCCTCGGCGCGGCAGGGGCAATTCTCGGCGGAACGGATCCTCAGGCTCGACAAGGTGAACCTGCATTACGGCAAGAGCCATATCCTGCAGGATGTCAGCTTCGATCTGCACAAGGGCGAGATCCTGGCGCTGCTGGGCCGCAACGGCGCGGGGAAATCCTCGGTGCTGAAGGCGGTTACGGGGATCGTGGCGCCGTCCTCGGGCTCGGTGGGGCTGATGGAGCACGAGCTTGCGGGCCTGTCCAGCGCCCGGATCGCGCGGCTCGGCATCGGCTATGTGCCGCAGGGCCGGGGGCTTTTCGCCGGAATGACCGTGCGCGAGAACCTGGAACTGGGCCGCATCCGCCGCCAGACGGGCGAGGGCACGCATTGGTCGCTGGAGGAAATCCTGGAATATTTCCCGCGCCTGCGCGAGCGCCTGGATACGCCCGCCGACAGCATGTCGGGCGGCGAGCAGCAGATGGCCGCGGTGGCCCGCGCGCTGTCGGGCGACATCCGCGTCCTGCTGCTGGACGAGCCCTTCGAGGGGTTGGCCCCGGCGGTGGTCGAGCAGCTGTTCCGTACCTTCGACAAGCTGCGCGACCGGCTGTCGATCGTGATCGTGGACCATAACCTCGACCTGGCGCTGGCGCTGTCGGACCGCACCATCGTGCTGGAGCGCGGTCGCGTGCTGCATGAAATCGAATCCCGCCGCATCGCCGAGGATATCGAGCTGCGGCGCGAAATGCTGTGGATGTAGGGGGGGCGTATGTCTCATATCGCCATCGTCGGCGCGGGCCTGATCGGCCGCGCCTGGGCTTTCGTCTTTGCCCGCGCCGGGTTCGAGGTCCGGGTCTGGGACCACGACCCGCAGGTGCTGGCGCGGCTGGACGGCGATATCGCCGCCATGATCGCGCAGACCGCGCCCTTCGGGCAGGCGGGCGCGGATCCCGCTGCCACCGCCGCGCGCATCCGCGCCGTGCCGGACCTGGCCGAGGCGCTGGAGGGGGCCGAACTGGTACAGGAAAGCGGCCCCGAGGTTCTGGCCGTCAAGCGCGAGCTTTTCGCACGGCTGGACGGGCTGGCGGCCCCCGAGGTGATCCTCGCCTCCAGTTCCTCGGCCCTCATGGCCTCGGCCTTCGCCGAGGGCCTGCCGGGGGCGTCGCGCTGCCTCGTCGGCCATCCGGTCAACCCGCCGCATCTGGTCCCGGTGGTCGAGATCGCCCCCGCCCCCTTCACCGACCCGGCTGTCACCGCCCGCGCCCGCGCCATCTATGCCCGTGCCGGCCAGGTGCCCGTGGTGCTGAAGCGCGAGATCGACGGCTTCATCCTGAACCGCCTGCAAGCGGTGGTGCTGGCCGAAAGCCTGCGCCTGATCGAACAGGGCTATGTCGATGCGCAGGGCCTGGACGACACGATCCGCCACGGGCTTGGTCGCCGCTGGGCCTTCATGGGCCCGATGGAGACGATCAATCTCAACGCGCCCGGCGGAGCGGGGGACTATCTGAGCCGCTACGGGCAGATGATGGCCGACCTGGCGAAAACCGCCGCCCGCGCCGAGGCCTTCACGCCCGAGGCCGCCGCAATCCTTGGCGCGGCCTTCCCGGACGCCGCGACCCCGCAGGCCATCCGCGCCCGCCAGGACTGGCGCGACGGCCGCCTAGCCGCCCTGGCCCGCCATCTGGCCGACCAGTCCCAACGATAAGACCCTCAGGAGCAAGCCATGAGCCTTCAAGGCAAAGTCATCATCACCTGCGCCGTGACCGGGGCAATCCACACCCCGTCCATGTCGCCCTATCTGCCGGTCTCGGCCTCCGAGATCGCGGAGGCGGCCATCGGCGCGGCCGAGGCGGGCGCGGCGGTCGTCCATCTGCACGCCCGAGCCGAGGGCGACGGCCGCCCCGACCAGAGCGTCGAGGCCTTCAACCCCATTCTTGGCGTCATCAGGCAGGCAACCGATGCCGTGCTGAACATCACCACCGGCGGTGCGCCGACCATGAGCATCGCCGAGCGTATCCAGCCCGCGCAGCATTATCGCCCCGAACTCGCCTCGCTGAACATGGGTACGATGAATTTCGGCCTGTTTCCCATGCTCGGCCGCTATCAATCCCAGCTGAAGCACCAGTGGGAGCGGGATTACCTGGGCAACAAGGACATCATTTTCCGCAACACCTTCGGTGATGTGGAACATGTGATGACCACGCTTGGCGCGAACGGCACCCGCTTCGAGTTCGAGTGCTACGACACCTCGCATCTCTACAACCTCAAGCATTTCCACGATCGCGGGCTGGTCAGCGGGCCGCTGTTCATCCAGACCGTGTTCGGGCTGATGGGCGGCATCGGCGCGCATCCCGACGACGTGCTGCACATGAAGCGCACCGCCGACCGGCTGTTTGGCGAGGATTACCGCTGGTCGGTGCTCGGCGCCGGGCGCAACCAGCTCAACATCGCCGCCATGTCGGCCTCGATGGGCGGGCATATCCGCGTCGGGTTGGAGGACAATCTCTGGGCGGGCAAGGGCCGCCTTGCGGAAACCAATGCCCAGCAGGTCCGCGCCGCGCGGCAGATCGTCGAGGGGCTGGGCCTTGAGGTCGCAACGCCCGCCGAAGCGCGCGAATTTCTGGCGCTGAAGGGCGGCGATCAGGTCAATTTCTAGGGGAAATCATGGCAATCACCGATCTGGAACCCGGTCGCGCCGCCGCCGCCCGCACTGGGGACACCTGCCGCCTCCGCGACAGGGTCGAGGCGACCGCCTGGTGGCGGGACCATGGCAGGGCAATCCGTGACGGGATGTTGCGGGCCGCCAAAGGCATCGCCAACCGGCATGTGCGGATGACCGACCGCGACGGCCTGTATCCGGCGCACGGGCTCACTTACGGCGCGCCGTTCCTTGGCCCGCACTCCCATGTCGCAGGCGGCGACAGGGCCATCGGGACCGATCACGCCCTGTCGACGCCAGCGCGCCCTTGCTTGCGCCGGCGCATGATCGAGGGCCTTGCCGGTCATGCCGAACAGGCCCAAATCCGCGTCCGCCGCCATGCCGGCGACGCCATCCGCTACGGAAAGGCTGCCCGATGAACCCGATGCCCGATTTCTCGCTGAACGGCCGTGTCGCGCTGGTCACGGGCGCGGGCCGAGGCATCGGCCGCGCCATCGCCGAGGTCTATGCGCAGGCCGGCGCCGAGGTCATCCTCTGCGCCCGCAGCGCGGCCGAGATTTCCGATGCGGCCGAGGCGCTGGTGGCGCAGGGCCTCAAGGCCCGCGCCATCCCCTGCGACGTGACCGACGTGGGCGCTTTCCGTGCCTTGGCCGAGGGGCTGGGGCGGCTGGACATCTTTGTCAACAACGCGGGCACCAACCGCCCGCGCCCGCTGGTCGAGGTCACGGAAGAGGATTTCGATGCCATCGCGGGCCTCAACCTGCGCGCGGCCTTCTTTGCGCTGCAAAGCGTGGCGCGGCGGATGCGCGATCTGGGGCGGGGCGGGTCGATCATCAACATGTCGTCGCAGATGGGGCATATCGGCGCGGCGGACCGTTCCGTCTATTGCGCGACGAAATGGGGAATCGAGGGGCTGACAAAGGCCAGCGCCATCGAGCTTGCGCCCTTCGGCATCCGCGTGAACACGATCTGCCCGACCTTCATCGAAACGCCGCTGACGCGACCCTATTTCGAGAACCCGGCCTTTCGCGACCATTGCCTGCGCATGATCAAGCTGGGCCGCCTGGGTCAGGTGGGCGACATCACGGGTGCCGCGCTCTATCTGGCGTCCGACGCCTCTGCCCTGATGACCGGCAGCGCGATGATGCTGGACGGAGGCTGGACCGCCGAATGAGGCCGCATTGAACCGTTCCCCCTATCGGGAATTGGCCCGGAACGGTGCGGGCCGCGGTGCGAATCCGGGCCAGCCGGGGCCGGCTGGGCGACATCTTGGGCCGCTGCTGTTCGCCCGTCGCGGACATGGCGCCCGCGCCCCGGATTTCGGCCTCGCGCATGAAAAAACCCCGAGGCATCGCCGCGGGGTCCGTTCATCGATGGGGAGTCTCAGAGGCCGCGGGCGACATGCTCGATATCGCCGCGGGTCAGGCCGATATCGGTCAGTTCGCGATCCGTCAGCCGGCTCAACTCGCGGCGGGTGATGCGGGCATCGTTCCAGGCGGCGATCCGTGCGGTCAGGCGTGCAAAGACTTGACCCAGGCTACCGGCGGCATGGTTATGGCTCAGTTCGACAGCGGACATCTTGGCACCTTTTTCATCTTGCCCATCCAGCGGGCATGTTTCGGACAAGGCGGATATAGTCCGGGCACAGCGCGGGCAGTAGTCGCGATCCCGGCAAAGCAGCCATGCATTCTGCGCCGCAGCATGACGGCCGGCAGGCGCCTCGTGCCGTCCGGCGGGCGGCTTGGGATGGCGCGCGGATCCGGGTTATCCGCCTCGGGCCGCTGCGCGAGGCTTCTGCCTGGTGTTCGAGAGGGCGCGGAAATAGGTGGCTGCGCCTATTGCCGCCGTGCGCGACAGGCTGATCGCCTGCTCGGGGCTGACGGGGCGGAATGCCACCGCATCCCGCGGCCGCAGCTGGACAAAGGAATCGAGGTCGCAATCCAGCACTGTCGCGATCTTTGGATAGCCGCCCGTGGTCTGGTGATCGGCCAGCAGAACCGTGGCCACGCCGTCGCCCGCAATCTGGACCGATCCCCTGACGATGGGTTCGGATGGCATGTCCAAGGCGGCATGGGGGGCAATGGAAGGCCCCGCCAGCCGGACCCCCATGCGGTCCCATGCATCGGTCATGCGCCAGGTGCCGGAAAGGAAGGCCGAGATCGCTTCTGCACTGAAGAAACGCTGCTGCGGCCCCATGGTGACGCGCAGCTCTCTGCGGGGCCGGGCGGCGACCGGGCATGGGATGCTGCCCTCGCGCTCTTCCCGCCGCGCGGCATCGGCGATCACCAGGCGCGCGCCGGTCGCCAGGCGACCGCCGCCGAAGCCCGAAATCGCATGGGTGGACGCGCTGCCGAGCCAGCGCGGCGATCGGAGCAGCCCGGCAAAGGCCAGATAGCACCAGCTTCCCCATGGCCCCGGACGAACGGTCAGCCTTTCCCCGGCCCGCAAGGTCGCGACGGTCCATGAGCTGCGCCTGGTGCCGGCATGCTCGACGATGAAACCACCGCCCGCGACCGCGAAGCTGACCGTGCCCGAAAGGCATTCCAGCGCCAGCCCGCCCAGCGAGATCTCGATGCCGGGGGCGCCGGCCGGGTTGCCAAGCGCGATATTCGCCGCGGCGAACGAGCGGCGATCCATCGCGCCCGAGCCCGGCACGCCATAGCGCATCAGCCCCGGCCGTCCGCCGTCCTGCACCGACACATGCGGCCCGGCGAAACCGACCGAAAGAACCGTCCCGCTCATTTCCCGACCTCTGCATCGTATTCGGCACGGCCGATCCGGCGAAACCGCACCCGGTCGCCGATGTCGAACAGGAACGGCCGCTCGGGGTCGTCGGTCAGGATGCGGGTGGGGGATCGGCCGATATTCCACCAGCCGGTCGGCATGGTGATGGTCGAAACGAGGCATTGCGGGCCCGCGATCAGGACGCTGCCCGCCGCGACGCCCCGCAGCGCGGTGGGCTTGCGGGGCATGCGGATCGCCTCCGGCACGCCGGCGAGATAAGCATATCCCGGCGCAAAGCCGTACATGAAGACCTCGTATTGCCCGGCCAGATGTGCGGCGATCACGGCCTCTTGCGACAGGCCGGCGGCCTGGGCCACCGCCGCGAGATCGGGAGAAAGACCGTCGTCATAGCAGACCAGAACCTCGCGCAAGCCTGGCCTTTCCCCGGCCGGCGCGGCCTGCTGGCATAATTGCCGGGCCTTGCTTTCGGCCATGGCGTGATCGCAGACCAGGGGGTCGAACCGGATCAGAATCCCGGCATAGGCCGGAACCGCCTCGAGAAAACCGTCAAAGGGCGCCGCAGCTAGGGCCCGGTCCAGTTGAAGCACCCGGGCGTGGATGCCAGGGTCGATCCTGTCGCCGAACTCCACCAGGATGCCATGCTCGGCCACGGGGCTGAAAACCGGAAAGCAGCGGCCAGGGCTGGCGGCAGCGCCCATGTCACGCCCGGCCTTCGACCTGCAGGAAGGGTGCGACGGCGATTCCCGCCGCGCCCAGCCGCGCCCGGATGGCTTGCGCCATGGAAACCGCGCCCGCGGTATCGCCGTGAACGCAGACCGATTGCGCGGCCAGCGGGATCGGCGCGCCTTGGATCGCCGGCATCAGCCCGGTCTCCAGAAAGCGGATCAGGCGGTCCGCGACCTCTTCGACATCATGCAGCACCGCGCCGGGCTGTGACCGGGGAACCAGCCTGCCGTTGGGCAGATAGGCGCGGTCGGCAAAGATCTCGGAGAATACCTCGGCTCCTGCCGCGCGCGCCGCCAGCTCCAGATCGGTCCCCGAGATCGCCAGCACCGCCAGATTTCCCGGCAAGGCCGATACCGCGGCGACGATGGCATCCGCGACGGTGCGATCATCCGCGGCAAGATTGCCAAGCGCCCCATGCGGCTTGACATAGCGCACCCGCGCCCCCGCCAGCGCGGCGATGCCCTGCAAGGCGCCGACCTGCGCCGCGACCATCCGCCCGATCCGGGCGGGCGGCATGGGGATCACCCGGCGCCCGAACTCCTCGCGGTCGGCATAGCCCGGATGCGCGCCGATGACGACGCCGCGTTCCGCCGCCTGCCGCAGGGTGGCGAACATCGTTTCGGGGTCGCCGGCATGGCCGCCGCAGGCGATATTGGCCGAGGTGACGACATCGAGCATCGCGGCATCGTCCCCCATCGTCCAGGGCCCGAAGCCTTCGCCAAGGTCAGAGTTCAGGTCAATCTTCATTCCGTCCTCCCGCATGCGGCCGCCCGGCCTGTCGACCGGGCGCGCCAGCGGCGCAACCCGTCGTTCCCGGCCAAGGTGGCGAGCATCTCGAAGCCCAGATGGAACACGCCTTCGCCCTTTCGTCCAGAGGCCGGCTGCGGTGGCGAAGCCTCATGTCCTCTGCGTCAGGACCATCGGTGCGGTGATTGCGGCAGGCATGCCGCAGGAAAACGCCGACGCAAGAACACCGCGGCACCGGGGAATCCCCGCCTGGCCTTGCTCCGGATAACGTCTTCCCCGCAAGGCATGTTCCTCAACGCGCATCAAGGTCGCGCCAAATCCTCAGCAGCGCCGCTTCGAAGGTGGCGCTGTTGTAACTGGCATTGACCACCTCGCTTGCATGGCGGCGAATGGCATCAAGGCGTGCCGGCGCAGTGGCATATTCAGCCACCGTGGCTTCCAGAGCATGCACCAGACCCAGGGTATCATCCTCGGTCACGGGAATGCCGGTTTCGGGGGTAAAATATTCCCGCCCGCCAAGCCCCGTGTAGCCCACGACGATGCAGCCCGCCGCCATTGCCTCGGCGGCAGGAAAGCCGATTGATTCCATGCGCAGCAGCGAGATGAAAAACTGGCTGCGTTGCAAGTAATCCGACACGTCCAGGCGCGGCATGTTGTCGATTTCTTCGATCCGGTATCCCTTTAATCGACCTCGACGCTCCAGCACGTCAACGATCTGCCGTGCCTCTGCCGACCGTTTGCGCGGCATATAGGTGATCAACCGCTCTTTTTTCTCGCGAAAGGGGAAATCCTCGGGCTTCATGGAGACCGGAAGATGATAGCCGGTTTCGATATTCAGAAGGTCGAACTGATCAAGGCAGATTTTCGACACGCCCAGGAACCACTCCGCGCGCTCGCGGATGTCGAGCCCTTTCTCCATGGCTTCTGCATGGGCCTCCTGGAAGGCGAAGGGGTTTTGTACGAATACGCCCAGACGGGAACCTGGGAAAGCCGTCATCGCGGCCGTGATCATGAATTCCGGTATGACCAGAATATCGTCTGCGCCGGGCCGCAATGGCTCCAGAGGCCCGCCGCGAAACCTTTGGCCCAGAAGCATGAACGGCGACATGAGCCGGGCCCGTTTTCCGTCGAGCCCCAGTCTTTGCCGGGCGATATAATAGTCGTAGGTATAATAGCGCGGCGGCTTGTCCGGATGATCAAGATAGCCGGCGGCCGGGCTGTTGTGCAGAATGGCGGCGTCATAGCCCGCCCGGCACAGCGCAGCCACTGTATCATAGATGACGGCGATCCCCCCCGATGCCGTTTGGGTGTCGGGACAAAGGAAGAGATAGCGACGTACCATGGCACCCGGGAAGCTGATTTCCAGAAAACATGTTGAAGAAAGCAACGCGAGTCAATGGAGCACCGGTGAGGGCGGCCGGTTTTCCCGGCCCGGCTTGGTACAGTGATACCGCCGACAGGGATCGCAGACCCGCTTGCGCGCTGGCGAACCGCACCCTGGCGCTGGAATGCATGGTCATCGGACAGGCGGCCGGCGCGGATTGTCATCACCCCCTTTTCACCCGCATGCCGTGTCGGTATCTTTGGGATTGGCAAGCGTAATTTGCTTTCGCAAACTGGAAATGCTGCATGCTGATGTCCGACAAGGCGCCGTATATCCCGTCAATCGCGCTGTTGACCTTTGTCCTTGAAGAGCATCATTGCGTGATTCTCGAGGATTGGATCGCCTTTTTTGACCATCCGATCGCCGAGCTGGTTGTGCATTTTGGTGGGGATCCCGGCATTGCGGCCCGCGTTCGGCAGTTATGCGAGGCGCATGGCATTCGCCTGCATGACATGGGCATGACGACGCCACAAGAAACCACCGAGGCGGAACAGCAGCTTCTGGCAGAGCAGTTCGATGCGGTCACGGCCGATCTTGGATGCGTGGTGCGCCTGGATACCATCCCATATCGCGCCGGGCAGAAGGCCTGGCAGGATGCCGCCCTTGGCTTGATGAAAGAGACGGGGGCCTGCTTCATCACCGGCAGCACATTACCTTATCGCGCAGACCGGCCCACGACCAGGCCGGGGTTCATGTTGACGCAAAGCATCAGCAACTGTTTTCTGATCATCCGGCCTGAAATATGGAAGATGCTTCAGGCCGGAACCAAGGAGTCCGAATCTAAATACGGAAGGTTCCTGGTCGAAGGCGCTGCCGAGGATTATGTGGCGGAAAACGATCTATGGGGATTGCGCCTTGTCAATCGTGACGACATTCGTGTCTTTCATTGTCAGGAATGGGGGTTGCGATTGCTGCGCGTCCGCGATTCCTTTCGGAAAGGACATGGGATTTCTTCGTTCCTGAAGGGATACCAGGACGATTACCTTTACGAAAATGCACGATATTACATGCAGCGCCGGGAATCGGCGCTACGACGGGCCCGCATTTTCCTGGGCTATTGGCGCCGAAGGCTTTTCAGCGGTTCGTGAGGCGCTGGGCCGTGGTGCTTTGGCGGCCGATCAGCGCCAGCGCATATCCAGCATGATCCGGTTTTCGTCATACATCGGAACCGTTGAGCTTCGATGCTGGCCCGCAAGCAGCAGGGTGAGTTTCGGCGTCAGCCCGAACTCGATGCCCAGCGTGCGAATATCGTCCCGCCGCGGCGTTCCGAAAAGGGTGGAGCCCTCTTCCCGCTGCCAGCCGATGCCGAAGGTCACGGGCCGCTTCCTGATCGGGCGGGTCAGCGACAGCCCCGCCCGGTAGCGGATGGCGTTATGGCCGTCGACCCTTTCGCCGGCGGAAAGCCGAAGCCCGACCGCGCCGATCCCGGAAAGGGCGCTATCGAGCGACAGATCCGCAAAGGCCTGGCGATAATCCTTGCGCCAGGTCTGCCGCAGGCCCAGGGACAGCTCGTGCAGACCGCCCGCCATCTCGAAAAGCCCGCTGCCGCGCAGGCCGGTCCAGGCCAGGTGGCTGTTGGACAGATCCGTCCGGCCAAAGGCGTAGCCGCCGCACAGATCGACAAAGCGCCATTCGCCCAGGTGCTGCGCCACGCAGGCCCCCAGCCCCAGATCCTGGCGCGAAAGGTCATGCCGCGGCGAATAGACCGCCGTCGCCTGACCGGCCAGCCGCAGCACGCGGCCCGGAGCCAGCCGGTACCGGGCGTTGCCAGAGGCGGCAAGGCCCAGGACCAGTCCGCCGCGGGCGCGGCTTTCCGGGCTGACCGTCAGGTCGATCCCGCCGACGGTCAGGGTTTCGCCGGGAATGCCGCCGTTGATATTGTCATCCCATCGCAGCAACGGCCGGGCCGTGAGATGTCGCGACAGCAGGGCCGGTGCCGGGCGCCCGTCGCGCAGCATCCCTTCCTGGTGCAGCAACCGTGCCAGCAGCGGCGCCTGCCCGGCGGGACGGTCGCGCATCAGCGCAAAGGCCGCCAGCCGGGGGGAACCGGACAGCAGGGCTGCCTCGGTCCGGTCGGGCTGCTGCGCCCAGGCCGGCAACGCCAGGCAGGGCAACAGGCAGGCTGCCAAGGCCCAGGTTCGCCAGCCAGCCTTTCGCGATGCGCGCGGCATTCGGCGGGTCAGCGTTCAGCGACGAAGCCGCTGTCGCCAAAGACCGTGCCGGTGGCGCCGTCATATTCGACCGTGCCGGTGATGTTTCCCCGGACGACCTCGGCATTGCTGCCCCGGAACGTCCCATCCAGGACAAGGTCAAGGCCGATGTCGCCTCGGTCGCCACCGCGAAGGGTGCCCGCCGCCCGGCCCGACATGCCGCTGCCGCTGATGCTGCCGCCGGTGATCGGCAGGCTACCGGTCAGGGTGGGCCCGTCCTCGACGCCGACCTCGTGGATTTGCCCGGAAACGCTGCTGTTGGCGAAATTCGCATTGAGGGCGATCTTGCCGATCGCGGCCTCGTATCCGGGATCGCCGACATCGACCGAGCCGCCGGTCATGTTCATTTCCACGAAGGCATAGCCGTCATAGGTCGCGCTGCCGGTCGTCGGCATGGCGCCGGTGCCCGTCTGTGCAAGGCTTTCGGTGCGTTCCACCATCTCCATCATCGGCCCGTCATGGTCAAGGAAGGTCTGGCCGTCGGCTGTGCCGCCACCACCCCCACCGCCGCCGCCGCCGCCGCTGCCCCCGCCGGGTGCGCCGGCGCTTCCGGACCCGCTGCCGCCGCCGCAGCCCGCCAGCGCAAGGGTGATTGACGTGACCAGGACGCCGCTGAAGATTTTGGCCATCTGCATGAAACCCTCCATGAAAATCTGGAACTACGGGCGCAAGGCCCAGTGCCGATTACAGGGCCGGGCACGGGGCCTGTCTTCACCCGTTTGGGTGAAAGGCGGCGCGAAATGCCTTGTCCGCCGCCGCCGCGACGGGCAGGGGCGCCAGCAGCATCAATACGGCCCTGGCCGCTCGGGAAAAGCTGGTGCGGGATATCGGCGCGACCTTCGGGCCGGGTCTCGGCTCGGCCCTGCGGCTTTCCGGGGGCCGAAGCTGCGTGCAGCGGCCGGGGACAAGGGCTGACCGGGCCGGGGCCCTGCGAGGATCGCGCATCCCGTGATGGGGCAGGGGGAAGACAGGGCGGGGGCAAGGCTCTGCGCCCGGTGCCGGGTCACGGGCCGATGCACCCGAAGCCGTGCGCAGCGCCGGGCATTGACCCTGCTTGGCGGTGCGTTAGCGGGATCGACCCCTGGCGAGGGTGCGGCAGGGCGGGCCTTCGGCCTCAAGGCTGCCGCATGGGCAGGCGTGATCGCCGGGGGAATGGCTGGCGTGATACCAGGCCAGCGCCAGCAGCGCCACCGATCCGGTCAGGCAATAGGTGGCGATGATCCACAGCAGCCCCCCGTCCACCAGCCAGACCAGCCCTGCGGCCGCCAGGGCCGTCAGAATCGCAAGGATGACGATCCCGGTCGGAAAGCCGCCCTCGTGAATGATTTCGTATCGGCAGAGAGGATCCTGCAAGCACTTTTCCATGGCGCGGTTCCTTCAGTGCAAAGGGGATGGATAGGGCGCCAACACGCGCAAACAGAAACCGCAGGACATCATGAAGCAGTCGCGTTCGGGAAAGATGGCGAACAGCGTGGCATCCTCTGGCAGCCGGATGTCAAGCCGCTCGGCGGTCGGCCTGTCGAGGCAGGCCGGGTTCTCGTCCCCGTCCGGCATTCCCGGAACCGGAACCTGCCAGTGCAGCGAGACCGCAACCCCGTGCGAGGAGCGGCCCGACCCCAGGCGACCCTGCGCGATGCCGAACAGCAGGCCCGGCATGTCCGGCGAGCAGTTGCAGAAAATGTCAAGGATCTCGACATGATCGCCGGAAAGCGGATCGAAAAGCATATCTCCGACGCGCAGGGATTGCACGGGCACCATGGTCCCGCTGCGGCGGACCTGAACGGGGATGTGTTCTGCAAGCATGGTTGCCTCCGGTTCCGTATCGCCTTTGCGGATCTGTTCCCTTCCGGCCGCGGTCCGCCACGCCGCGTCGCTCGCCGCCCCGAGGCGATGCGAGCGAGGCGCCGCAACCGGTTCGCACCGTGACGTGTCAAAGCATCCGATCCAGCACCGCCCCGCGCGGGGCGGGGCTGCCGGCCTTCTTGTTCTTGCGCCAAACGGCAAGATGGTCCTGCCGCTGCGGGGATTGGGGCCCTGTCGGCGCTGCTCGGCCACCGCCAGGGCCTTGCGGTCGGCGCGACGGCTGTTTCCGTCCCCTCCGACCGCCTGGTCGCCATGGTCCGGGGCATGGCCGCAGGCCCGCCCCGGTCAGCATCAGCCCACCTTGCCCCAAGTGAACGGTTGCTTGCCATTGGTGACCAAGCGTTGCACCAGGTGCCGCCCCTGCCGGCCGCGCAGCAGCAGCCGGGCCGCGATCGGCGCCTCGCGTTCGGGCCGGGCCAGTTCCGGGAAGAGCGTGAAGATCTCTTCCCGCGCCTCCGGCCCCAGCGCCTTCATCGCCTCGGGGCCGGTGAACAGGCTTTCCGTGGGCGCACCGTTCGAGAAGACCACCTCGTGCCGGTCGAACATGAAGTGCCAGTATTCCACTTCCTGCATGTCCTCGACCACCTCGACGCCGTCCAGACCCAGCAGGTGCCGCGCGGCCAGTAGGACCTCGGCCTCGCCGACCATCCGCCGCGCCACGACCGAGCGCAGCAGCACCCGGTGCTGGGGCGAGACGATCAGGTCGCGCTCGGGCAGGTTCTCGCCCAGGGCCTCGGCGCGGATGCGGATCGGGCGCAGCTTGGGCTGTTCGGCCAGTTCCTCGGCCGAAAGCACGCGTTTGCCGATCCAGGAAAGCTCCTTGTAGCCGTGGTCCAGCGTCATGACTTTCATGCCGGGTTCCAGCTTCTCGACGGGAATCTCGCCATCCTCGGTCTTGATCAGGGTGCCGCGCAGGAAGCAGACGACGCCGGTGTTTTCCGTGGTCAGCTGGCTGGCCTGGACGGGATTGCCGGCACCGTCCAGGATGCGCAGCCCGCCGACCGCATCCAGCACGCCGTCGTCCTGATCCGCGCGCAGCCAGTGCAGGGCGTTCTTGTAGGTCTGCCCCGGATTGGCGGCATTCCAGGCTGCCAGCGTGGTATCGTTGTAGAAGGCGGCAAGGTCGACGAAGTCGTTGTTGTCGGCCTGACCGTCCCCGATGCCGGTAACGGCGTCGAAATCGGTGATCAGGTCGCCGCCGTCATCGACGACGAAGCGGTCGGCGCCCGCACCACCGGTCAGCGTATCCGAGCCCTTGCCGCCGATCAGCGTGTCGTTGCCGGTGCCGCCGTCCAGGATATCGTTGTCGGCCCCGCCGTGCAGCCTGTCGTTGCCATCGCCGCCGATCAGCGTGTCGTTGCCGCCACTGGCATCCAGGACATCGTCGCCTTCGCCGCCGTCAAGGAAGTCGTCGCCGGTGCCCGCGAACAGCGTATCGTTGCCGGCGCCGCCGTAAAGCGTGTCGTTTTCCGAGCGGCCGATCAGGTAGTCGTCGCCGTCCCCGCCATCGATGAGGTTGTTGCCATGGCCGGCATCAAGGTAATCGTCGCCCTCGCCGCCGTAAAGCGTGTCGTTGCCGTTGCCGCTGATCAGCGTGTCGTTGCCGGCGCCGCCCGTCAGGGTGTTGTTGCCCTCGCCAGCGAAAAGCTGGTCGTTGCCTTCACCACCGTCGAGCGAATCGTCGCCATTGCCACCGATCAGCGTGTCATTGCCGGCCCCTCCGATCAGCGTGTCATTGCCGTCACCGCCGTCCAGAGAGTCATCGTCCAGACCGCCATCCAGCAGGTCGTGGCCGTTGCCACCCAGCAACGTATCCTTGCCATCGTTGCCCAGCAGGGTGTCGTTGCCGGCACCGCCCTCCAGCAGGTCGTCGCCAGTGCCACCATCGAGCGAGTCGTCTCCCTCGCCGCCGCGCAGCGTGTCATTGTGGTCGCCGCCCAGCAAGGTGTCGTTGCCCAGGCCGCCGTCCAGCGAGTCGTCGCCCGCACCGCCGTTCAGCAGGTCATTGCCTGCACCGCCGATCAGGGTGTCGTTGCCATTGCTGCCGAACAGGTAGTCGTCGTCATCGCCACCATCGAGCAAGTCGTTGCCGGTGCCGCCATAGAGCGAGTCCTTGCCGGCGCCGCCGAGCAAGGTGTCATGACCGGAATCGCCCACGAGAATATCGTTACCTTCGCCGCCGACCAGCGAGTCTTCGCTCTCGCCGCCGACCAGCGTGTCGTTGCCGTCGCCGCCGATCAGCGTGTCGTTGCCGACACCGCCGTCGAGCGAGTCATCGCCAGTGCCGCCTTCGAGCAGGTCGTTGCCGTCGCCGCCGTGCAGCGTGTCGTTGCCGTCGCCGCCCAGCAGGGTGTCATGGCCCGCGCCGCCACCGAGCGAATCGTCGCCAGCTCCACCATCGAGCGAGTCGTCGCCGTCGCCACCGATCAGCGTGTCGTTGCCGTCACCGCCCAGCAGGGTGTCGTTGCCGTCGCCGCCGTCCAGCAGGTCGTTTCCTTCGCCACCCTCCAGCGAGTCATGGCCGTTGCCGCCATTGAGCGTGTCGTTGCCGCCAGCGCCGATCAAGGTGTCGTTGCCGTCGTTGCCCAGCAGGACGTCGTCGCCTTCGCCACCCTCCAGCGAGTCGTTGCCGTGCCCGCCATCGAGCAGGTCGTCGCCGTCGCCACCATCGAGAGAGTCGTTGCCTTCGCCCCCGATCAGGGTGTCATTGCCGGCCCCGCCATCGAGCGTGTCGTTGCCTTCGCCGCCGTCCAGGCTGTCGTTGCCCTCGCCGCCTTCGATGCGGTCGTTGCCGGCCCCGCCGTTGACGGTATCGTTGCCCTCTCCCGCCTTGATGATGTCGTCCAGCCCGTCGGTGCCGTCGATCTGATCGCCCTGGTGGTCGGTATAGCCGGGCCCCATGTTGTCGTCGCCTGGGGTGCCATCCACGATGCCATCGGTGTCCACGACGCCGGTATTCTCGGTCGTCAGCAGGCTGGCGGGGACCGGGTTGCCGCCGTTCATGATGCGCAGTCCGCCCACCGCCGCAAGGCTGCCGTCGCTCTGGTCAGCCCGCAGCCATTGCAGCGGTGTGGCATAGGTCTGTCCCGGGTTGGCGGTGTTCCAGGCTTTCAGCGTGTCGGGATTGTACCAGGGGCTGAGGTTGACGAAGTCGTTGTTGTCCTCCAACCCGTCGCCGACGCCGGTCACGGCGTCGAAATCGGTGATCACGTCGCCGTCGGCGTCGACCACGAAGCGGTCGGCGCCCGCGCCGCCGGTCAGCGTATCCGAGCCCGTGCCACCAGTCAGCGTGTCGTCGCCCGCACCGCCGTCCAGGATATCGTTGTCGGCCCCGCCGTGCAGGCTGTCGTTGCCATCGCCGCCGATCAGCGTGTCGTTGCCGTCGGAGCCCCGCAAGGTGTCGTTGCCCAGGCCACCGTCCAGAGAATCGTCGCCCGTACCGCCCTCCAGCGTGTCGTCGCCCGCACCGCCGATCAGCGTGTCGTTGCCAGTGGCGCCGGTCAGGTAGTCGTCGCCATCGCCGCCATCGAGCAAGTCGTCGCCGCTGCCGCCATAGAGCGAGTCATTGCCGGCGCCGCCATAGAGCGAGTCGTTGCCATCTCTGCCGTCCAGGCTGTCGTTGCCCTCGCCGCCTTCGATGTGGTCGTTGCCCAGGCCGCCGTTGACGGTATCGTTGCCCGCACCCGCCTTGATGATGTCGTCCAGCCCGTCGGTGCCGTCGATCTGATCGCCCTGGTGGTCGGTATAGCCGGGCCCCATGTTGTCGTCGCCTGGGGTGCCATCCACGATGCCGTCGCGCCCTTCCTGAAGCGTGGTGCCGGCATCCAGCGATTCCCAGTCGTAAAGCAGGCTGTCCTTGCCGATCGCGTCATTGCGCATCGACGTCAGTTCGATGCGCGAGATCTTGAGCCCGGCCAGCTTGCTGGGCAGCAGCTCTCCCGGATCGCCGAACGTGCCGTCTCCGCCAACGATTTCGTGGGTCGGGACCGCGAAGACATCACCGTTTTCAAGCTGATACACGTTCAGCGCGATATCGTTCAGAACCTTTTCCTGGCCATTGCCGTCGATGTAATAGACGTTGCCCCAGAACAGCTGCTGCGAGTCGAGTTCGCTGAAGCTCGATCCGTTCTGGCCGCCAGAGGGGGTATTGGCGAAGCCCTCGTCATAGAGTCCGTCGGGGTTGGTCGCGGTGGCGCCGTAGTCGTTCGTAGCCAAAAGCCCGTCATTCGCCAGAGGATCGTGGCGGACCCAGAGCTGATGGATCGTGAACTGGTTGTCGCCCGGCATCCCCGCCGTGCCGGTATAGCTTCCCAGCAACCGGGCTGCCTCTTCCATCGTCCCGTCGCCCTGATGGGTGTCGAGGATTTCCTTGTTGCCAAGGTAGAAGGTATTCACGACATCATGGGTCGCCTCCCAGTCGTAAACGAGGTTGTCCTGGCCAATGGCGTCGGGGCGGACCGAGGTCAGTTCGAAACCCAGAATGTCCTTGCCGCTCAGGATGCTGGCCAGGATGATGCCGCCGTCGCCGGCGACCAGATTGCCCTCGCCGCCCACGATTTCGGCGGTCGGCGCGACGTAGGTGTCGCCGTTTTCAAGTTGGTAGGCGTTGAAGGCGACATTCTGCAGAACCTTCTCGATTCCGTCGATGTCGCGGTAATAGACATTGCCAAAGAACAACTGCTGCGAGTCGAGTTCGCTGAAGGTGCCGTCGGCGCCAAGGAAACCTTCGTCCAGCGCTCCATCGGGCGCGGAGGCGCTGGCGCCCCAGTCGTTCGACGCGACCAGGTGGTCGATGACCTGATGGACGGGTTGGACACCTTGATAGGTGAAACCGGTCCCATGGCCATAATAGCCGAGCAGAGCCGACGACCCTTCCATCACGCCGTTGCCCTGGACCGTGTCCAGGATGGGCCGGTTGCCGATGTAGAACGCCAGCCCGTGGCCGCCGGTCACGGCGGTGCTGCCGACCTGGCCGGTGATCTGGTCGTTCTGGTCGCTGGTGTTGCGGAGCGGATCGCCGGTGGCTGCCTCGACCGGATGCAGGGTGGTGGTGCTGTCCAGCGATTCCCAGTCTAAAAGCAGGCTGTCCTTGCCGATCGCGTCGTTGCGCAGCGACGTCAGTTCGATGCGCGAGATCTTGAGCCCGGCCAGCTTGCTGGGCAGCAGCTCTCCCGGATCGCCGAACGTGCCGTCCCCGCCAACGATGTCGCCGGAGGGTGCGGCAAACACGTCGCCATTTTCCAGCTGATAGACGCTGAGCGCGATGTTTGTCAGAACCTGCTCGTTTCCGGCGCCGTCGATATAATAGACGTTGCCCGGCTCTGTTGCACAAATCCTGTGAGGGATTCATCTTGTGAATCCAGTATGGTAGCTGGAGGGCATGAGCAGACCCACACCCCCCGCATACAAGACCAGGA
>NZ_JBGOSN010000017.1:0-98262 GCF_046335115.1 Paracoccus sp. P2
CGAAGCCGCCTCTTTTTTTCGCCCTGTGGATGCCTCAATATTTATGGGGATGGTTCTGCGGCGTTAAGTGCAATCTGAACCCCCTCACGTGGTCAATTCCATTTTATGGGGATGGTTCTGCGGCGTTAAGTGCAATCTGAACCCCCTCACGTGGTCAATTCCATTTTATACCTACAGAAAAGGCAGATACAGATATGGCAATCCCTCCGATCGTCCATATCCGCGTCAGCGCCCCGGAGAAATCATACTCCTCGGTCCGACCAACCGAAGGGGCATCCCTCACCGCGACAGCCCACCGCTCACGCTCGGCACGTCCCCCGCCGCGAACCCGTAATGCCACAGCCAGCGCAGATCGCTTTCAAAGAATGCCCGCAGGTCGGGAATGCCGTATTTCAGCATGGCGATCCGGTCGATGCCCATGCCGAAGGCGAAGCCCTGCCATGCCTCGGGGTCGATGCCGCCGGCCGCCAGCACCTTGGGATGCACCATGCCCGAGCCCAGGATCTCGAGCCAGCTTTCACCCTGGCCGATGGTCAGCTTGCCGCCCTCCCAGGAACAGCGGATGTCGACCTCGGCCGAGGGCTCGGTGAAGGGGAAATGCGAGGCGCGGAAGCGCAGCTCGACCTCGTCCACCTCGAAAAAGGCGCGGCAGAACTCCTCCAGCGTCCATTTCAGGTTCGCCATCGAGATGTCCTTGCCCAGCGCCAGCCCCTCGACCTGGTGGAACATCGGCGTATGGGTCTGGTCCATGTCCATGCGATAGACGCGGCCCGGGCAGATCACCCGGATCGGCGCGCCGCTGGCCTGCATGGCACGGATCTGCACCGGCGAGGTATGGGTCCGCAGCACATGCGGCGGGCGCGGGTCGTCCGCCGCGCGGGCCATGAAGAAGGTGTCATGCTCCTGCCGGGCGGGATGCTCGGGGGGGATGTTCAGCGCATCGAAGTTGAACCAGTCGCTTTCGATCTGCGGGCCCTCAGCGACGCGGAAGCCCATGTCGGCGAAGATCGCGGTGACTTCTTCCGTGACCTGGCTGATCGGGTGGATGGTGCCCTGCGGCCGCGGCCGGCCCGGCAGGGTCACGTCCAGCCATTCCTGCTTCAGCCGCGCATCCAGCGCCGCATCCTCCAGCCCCTGCTTGCGGGCGCGCAGCGCGGCGTCGATCTCGTCCTTCAGCCGGTTCAGCGCGGCGCCTCGGGTCTGGCGCTCCTCGGGCGTCATCCGGCCCAGTTCCTTCATCATGCCGCTGATCTCGCCCTTCTTGCCAAGGGCGGCCAGGCGCACCTGCTCCAGCGCGTCGCCATCGGCGGCGGTCGAGATGCGGTCGAGATAGGACTGGCGAAGAACGGTCAGGTCGGACATGGGCGGGCTTCCTTGCGGTTTGCCTGCGCCGATAGCACGCGGGGGCCGCAGGGAAAAGCCTCAGCGGGCGAAGGGTTCCGCCACCAGCTCGGCCGGGCGGCACAGCCGCACGCCGCCGGGGCCGCAGACGAAGGGACGCTCGACCAGCAGCGGGTTCTCGACCATGGCGGCCAGAATGTCCGCATCGCCGGCATCCAGCAGGCCGCGCGCCTCGGCATCGGTGCCCTTGACCCGCAGCGCCTGGCGCGGGGTCACGTCGGCGGCGGCGAGCAGGCCCAGAAGCTGGGCGCGGGTCCAGCCCTCGCGGGCATAATCGACGATCTCGGGCCCGTACCCGGCGTCACGGATCATCTGCAAGACCTTGCGCGAGGTCGAGCAGGTCGGCTTGTGATAGATGGTGATCATGGCGCGACTTTGGCGCGGGCCGGCCGGGCTTTCAAGAGCGTTCGGAAACCGTCAGCCAGACCCCGCCATGCGGCCGAAGCGTCAGGATCATGCGCGGCTGCGGCTGGCGTGCGGTCAGTTCGAAGCGCAGACGCGCGACCAGCGTGGCCAGGATGATCACCGCCTCCTGCAAGGCGAAACTGGCGCCGATGCAGATCCGGGGACCGGCGCCAAAGGGCAGGAAGGCAAAGCGGTCGCGGGTCACGCCGGGGGCGAAACGCTCGGGGTCGAAGCGGTCGGGATCGTCCCAGAGCATGCGGTGGCGATGCAGTGCATAGATCGGCAGCATGATCGTGTCGCCCGGCCGCACCTCGCGCCCGCCCAGCGTGTCGTGGATGCGGGCAGTGCGCGACAGGAAGGCCGCGGGCGGATAAAGGCGCAGCGCTTCCTCGACCACCTGCCGGATATAGGTCAGGCGCGGCAGATCGGCGGCGGTCGCCGCGCGACCGCCCAGCACCGTGCCCGCTTCGATGGCGGCGCGGTGCTGGACCTGCGGATCGAAGGCCAGCAGGTAAAGCGCCCAGGCCAGCGTCAGCGCCGTCGTCTCGTGCCCGGCGACGATAAAGGTCAGCAGGTTGTCACGCAGCTCGGCCGGGGTCATGCGGCGATGGGTCTCGGGATCCTCGCCGGCCCGCAGCAGGTCCAGCAGGTCCGGCACCGCACGCGGGCCCGACCGGGCGCGGGCCTGGATCGCCTCGTCGGCGACGCGCTTCATCCGCCGCAGGTCACCGCCGGAAAACAGCCGGCCGGGGCGCGGAATCCAGCCGGGCAAACCCAGGATGTCCAGCACCGAAATCCGCGCCGTGCCGGCGATATAGGCGTCGATGGCCTGGTGCACCGCGTCGCGGTCGAAACCCTCGTCGCCGGAAAAGGTCACGTCCGAGATCACCTCGAAGGTCGCAGCCACGGTCTCGGCAAAGACATCGACCGGGCCGTCGGCCGCCGCGAGCCGCTGCGCACTGGCCTCGGCGGCAGCGGTCATCACCGGACCCAGCGCCTCGACATGGCGTTGGGCAAAGGCCGGGGCGGCGGCCAGGCGCTGCCAGCGCCAATGCGCACCCTCGGCCACGAACATCGAATTGCCGATGGCGGGCTCCAGGATCAGCCGGGTGACGAAGGATTTCGGATAGTCCTCAACCCGATCCTTGAGCACCCGGCGCAGCGCCTCGGGGTCCATGACCATGTGCCAGCGCTTGCCGGTCTTGCCCGAGACCATGGGCTGACGGGTGGCAAGGTCGGGGATCAGCTCCAGCACGTTGCGCCGCGCGGTCATGGCGCTGGCGATCACCCCCATCGGCTTGTGGTGCAGCGGCACGCGCACAGGATAGCGGTTGGGCGGGCGATGGGGGGACATCAGCGCAAGACCTCGCCGGCAGAACCGAAGCTCCCGGCTTCTTTCTTGTCAAAATATCCTGGGGGAACGCCGGCCCGGCCCCTTCGAGGGGCCGGGCCGGTGTGGGGGCAAAGCCCCCCTCTCCCTCCAGCATCCGGGCATGAAAAAACCCGCGCCGGGAAGAACGCGGGTTTTCTCCGTTTCATCCGCCCGCCCCGATTCAGGCGGCGGCTTTCGCCTGCGCCACGACGGCCGCAAAGGCCTCGGGCTCGTGGACGGCCAGATCGGCCAGAACCTTGCGGTCCACCTCGATGCCCGCTTTCGCCAGCGCGGCGATGAAGCGCGAATAGGTCATCTCGGCATCGACGGCGCGGACGGCGGCGTTGATGCGCTGGATCCACAACGCGCGGAAGTTGCGCTTGCGCGTCTTGCGGTCGCGGGTGGCGTATTGGTTGGCCTTGTCGACGGCCTGGGTCGCGGTGCGGAAGTTGCGCGACCGGTTGCCGTAATAGCCTTTCGCCGCGTCAAGAACCTTCTTGTGGCGGGCGTGGGTGATCTTACCCGATTTGACTCGTGCCATGTCCGGTTCTCCTTAGCGGTTGTAGGGCATGTATTTCTTGACGATCTTCGCGTCCGCATCGGACAGGATCATGGTCCCGGTCACGTCGCGGATGAATTTCGTCGAGCGCTTGATCATGCCGTGGCGCTTGCCGGCCGGGCCGGCCTTGACCTTGCCCGAGGCCGTCATCGAGAACCGCTTCTTGGCGGCCGATTTGGTCTTCATCTTCGGCATTTTACTCTCCTTGCGGTCAGAGTGAACGCGCGACTCGGCAATGCCATCTCGGCCGGCCGCGCGGGTGGAAGCGTGCCCTATAAGCGGACACGCACGAATTGGCAAGGGTTATTGACCCTCGGCCGGCGCCTCGCTTTCGCCTGCATCTGCGGCGTCGGCGGCAGGCTCTTCGGCCGCGGGCTCTTGCGCCGCCGGGGCCTCGGCCTCGGGCTCCGCCGCTTCGGGCGCTTCGACTGCGGGGGGTTCGGCCGCGGGTGTGTCGGCCGCGGGGGCTTCGGCAGCCGGTGTCGCGGCTGCATCGGCGGCCGGGGCTTCCTCCGGCGCCTCTTCGGCCGGGGCCTCGGGCGCGGGCGCCGTGACCGGGTCGGTGCCGGTCGTCACCTCGCCGCTCACCAGCCGCTGCCAGCTTTCCTGCAGGGACTGGATGCCGAAGGGCCGCTGATCGAGCCAGCCGCCCGCCAGCAGCAGCACGATGCCCAGCACCAGCAGGATCGCGGCGCCTCGGGGGGCCTGCGTGCGCGCCACCGACAGGATGGCCAGAAGGACCGAGAGCGCGCAAAGCGTCACCCCGGCCAGCAGCAGGATATCGATCATCGGATCACCTTTCCGTTGCGGATCTCTTTGAACCCGCGCCTTATTCCGGATCGGTACGATAGATCAAGCGCTCATCGCAGGGCGCGATGCGCAGGATGTTGGTGGTGCCCGGCACGTTGAAGGGCACCCCGGCCATGACGACGATCTGGTTCGATTCGTCGGCAAAGCCGAAATCGCGCGCCGCCTTGGCCGCATTGACCACCGCCTGCTTGAAACGCTCCAGCGAGGGCGTCTGCACGCAATGCGTGCCCCAGGTCAGGCACAGCCGGCGCAGCGTGTCCTGTTCCGAGGACATGGCGACGATCGGCACCCGCGGCCGCTCGCGCGCGGTCAGGCTGGCGGTGGTGCCCGACTGGGTGAAGGCGCAGATGCAGGAGATGTCGGTGGTCTCGGCGATCTCGCGCGCCGCGGCGACGATGGCATCTGCCACGGTCTGGCGCTTGGCGCTGCGCGAGCTTTCGATGATGTCGCGATAGGTCGGATCGCTTTCGACCGAACGCGCGACATTGTCCATGGTGGCGACCGCCTCGACCGGATAGGCGCCGGCCGCGCTTTCGGCCGAGAGCATCACCGCATCGGCGCCCTCGTAGATGGCGGTGGCCACGTCCGAGACCTCGGCGCGGGTCGGCATCGGGCTTTCGATCATCGATTCCAGCATCTGCGTGGCCACGATCACCGGCTTGGCCGCCGCGCGGCAGGCGCGCACCAGCCGCTTCTGGATCGGCGGCACGGAATGCACCGGCAGTTCCACCCCCAGGTCGCCGCGCGCCACCATGATCCCGTCCGAGACCTTGAGGATCTCGGAAAACGCGCGCACGGCGGCGGGCTTTTCGATCTTGGACAGGATGGCGGCGCGGCCCTTGGCCAGTTCGCGCGCCTCGATCACGTCCTCGGGGCGCTGCACGAAGCTCAGCGCCAGCCAGTCCACGCCCATCGCGCAGGCGAATTCCAGATCGTCGCGGTCCTTTTCCGACAGCGCCGCCAGCGGCAGCACCACGTCGGGCACGTTCACCCCCTTGCGGTTCGAGATCGCGCCCCCCGCCGTCACCGTGCAATCGGCGAAATCCGCGCCGCAGGCTTCGACCCGCAGGCGGATCTTGCCGTCGTTGACCAGCAGTTCGGCGCCCGGCTCCAGCGCGGCAAAGATCTCGGGATGCGGCAATTGGACGCGGCTGGCATCGCCCGGCGCCGGATCCAGGTCGAAGCGGAAGGCCTGCCCATCGGCCAGGTCGTGCGGCCCCTGGGCGAAGGTGCCGACGCGCAGCTTCGGCCCCTGCAGGTCGGCCAGCACCGCGATGGGCCGGCCCGATTCGGCCTCGACCCGGCGGATGATGTCATAGCGGGCGCGCTGTTCCTCATGCGTGCCGTGGCTCATGTTCAGGCGAAACACGTCCGCGCCGGCCTCGAAAAGGGCCCGGATGGTGGCGAAATCGCTGGATGCGGGGCCCAGGGTTGCCACGATCTTGACCTTGCGATGCCGTCTCATCCGTCTCTCCGTGCATGTTTGCGCTATCGTCGCTGCTGTTATGGCCTATCCGGGCGCCTGCGGCAACTGGTGCTTGGTCCGGCGATTGCCTAAACCATGCTGCGGAAAGGCGACAGACGAATGACGGCACAGCCCTATTCAACGATCGGAGAGGACCGGCCCTCGCGCTGGCTGATCACCTGCGACCATGCGACGAACCGCGTGCCGGGCTGGATCGGCGGCGGCGACTTGGGCATTGCACCCGAGGACATGGCGCGCCACATCGCCTATGACGTGGGCACGGCCGGGCTGACGCGGGCGCTGGCCGAGCGGCTGGACGCACCGGCGATCCTGTCGGATTTCTCGCGGCTGGTGATCGACCCGAACCGGGGCGAGGACGATCCGACGCTGGTGATGCGCATCTATGACGGCACGGTGATTCCCGCCAACCGCCACATCGACGCGGCCGAGCGGGAACGGCGGCTCGACCGGCTTTACCGCCCCTATCACGAGGCCTATGCCCGGCTGGCGGCAAAGCATCCGCGCCGGGCGATCTGCGCAATCCACAGCTTTACCCGGCAATTGCGCGGCCGGCCGCGCCGGCCCTGGGCGGTGGGGGTGCTTTATTCGCATCGCGACAAGCGGCTGGGCCCCGCCCTGGTGCGCGAATGTCGCGACCTGGGCTGGATCACCGGCGAGAACGAGCCCTATTCCGGCCACCTGGACGGCGATTCCATCGACCGCCATGCCCTGGCGCAGGGCCGACCCAACGTGCTGATCGAGGTCAGGAACGATCTGATCGCCGATGCGGCGGGCCAGCAGCTCTGGGCCGACCGCCTGGCCGATGTGCTGGCAGGCTTCCTGGACCGGCGCGGCGTCTGAAACGGCTGGGTGCAGGCGGGGGATGACGGGCGGCCGCCTTGTCGATGGACAAGGCGATTCCAGGACGAAGGATACGGGACATCTGAATCGAAGAATGTGGGAATACCCGCCTGAATGCGTGGGCTCGCGGAAAAAGGCTTTGATTGCCAAGGCTTGATGGCCCTTGAAGGTGCTGCTCCGAGGGGGGCCGGGGACATCAGAAATGAAGGATGGTCGCCGTCGAGGGGCGGTCGGCCGTGTCTTGGCCGGATTGAAAGGGCCTCTCGAAAAACCCTTTCGAAGCCTTCGAGAACCTATCAAGTCCCCGCAGAGGCTGGGCCTCCTGCATGAAGGCCCTTTTCAAATCGGGCGTCCGCAGGGGCGATCCGAGGGTCGCGAACAATCAAGTGACTTGACTGTCTGGCAAAACCCTGACGGAAGGGCCGAAACACCAGCAAAACAAGGGCCTTCTGCGCTAATAGCACCGCACAAGGGACACCGCGGACAATCAAGTAAAATTCAGCGGCCCGACCCGTACCCTCGTCAGCGAGGTCTATGATGTCGAGGCAGTGAACGCCGCCGTCCTGACCAGCAAGCTGCTGCAGTTCGCCAACGGGTCGATGTACCAGGAGGACGGCGCCCACATCTGGGTTCACGACGAGAAGTTGAAGGCGCTGGTTGATCTGCACGACGAGGTGAACGGGACGCCGATGCTGGTGGCCTAGGCCCTTCGTTCGCATGGTATCGGCAGGATGTTGATACCATGATTCTGTCTAGGATGCCCGCGAACGAACGTGAGCACCCGAGAACGACAATACCCGTAAACACCCTGAAATTAAGGCGTTTTTGGGTTACTGCGAACGTCTGCGAAAGGTGTTCTGGTAGGCCCGGAGGGACTCGAACCCCCAACCAAGGCGTTATGAGCGCCCTGCTCTGACCATTGAGCTACAGGCCCCGAACGGCGTCACCATTGATCGAGCCGGCCCGCCTCGTCAAGGCCGGGATCGCCGCATCGCGGGAAATCCCCGGCAAGCGGGCCGGCATCAGCTCTTGATCCCGCATCCCGCCTGTGGGCTGATGGCGCATGAAGCCGTGACACGACGCGGCATGAAACCGGAGGTCCGACCATGTCCAGAACCGCCCCGCTGTCACCCCTCGTCCTTGCCCTCGTCGCCGCCGCGCCCGCGCTGGCGGACGAACCCGCCAGCTGCGGCACCGTCCGCTTCTCGGATCCGGGCTGGACAGACATCACCGCGACGAACGGCGTCGCCACCGCCCTGCTGCAAGGGCTGGGCTACCGGCCGGACGTGCGCACCCTGTCGGTGCCGGTCGGCTACGAGGCGCTCAAGAACGGCGATACCGATATCTTCCTGGGCAACTGGATGCCCGCGCAGCAGAAATTCCGCGACGACCTGGACGCCTCGGGCCAGACCGAGGAGTTGGTGCAGAATCTGACCGGCGCCAAGTTCACCCTGGCCGTCACCGATGCGGCCCCCGACCTCGGCGTCAAGGATTTCGCCGATCTCGACGCGCACAAGGACGCCTTCCAGGGCAAGATCTATGGCATCGAGCCCGGCGCGCCGGCAAACCAGACCATCCAGGGCATGATCGAGGCGGACAAGTTCGGCCTCGGCGACTGGGAACTGGTCGAATCGAGCGAACAGGGCATGCTGGCCCAAGTGGCGCGCAACGATGCGGCCGGCCTGCCCTCGGTCTTCCTGGCCTGGGCGCCGCACCCGATGAACGTCAAGCTGGACATCACCTATCTGTCGGGCGGCGATGCGGAGTTCGGTCCCGATTTCGGCGGCGCCACCGTACACACGCTGGCCCGCAAGGAATGGGTCGCCGCCTGCCCCAACGCCGCGAAGCTGTTCGGCCAGCTGGTCTTTACCGTGGAGATGGAGAACCTGCTGATGGGCAGGATCCTGGACGAGGGCATGGATGCGGCCCAGGCCGCCAAGGGCTGGATCGCCGAGAACCCGGATGCGGTGGCGGCATGGCTTGACGGCGTGACCACGCTGGATGGAAAACCCGGCGCGGAAGCAGTCATGGCATCGGTGAAGTAATTGCAACGACCCAATATCCTGATCGTGATGGCCGACCAGCTGTCGGGGGTGCTGTTCCCCGACGGCCCGGCCGAGTTCCTGCATGTGCCGCATCTGCGGTCGCTGGCGGAGCGTTCGACCCGCTATGCCAGCGCCTATACCGGCAGCCCGCTCTGCGCGCCCGGCCGCGCCAGCTTCATGTCCGGGCAGCTGCCGCGCCGCACGCGGGTCTATGACAATGCGGCCGAGTTCTGCTCGGACATCCCGACCTATGCCCATCACCTGCGCCGGGCGGGCTATCACACCTGCCTGTCGGGCAAGATGCATTTCGTCGGCCCCGACCAGCTGCACGGTTTCGAGGAGCGGCTGACCACCGACATCTATCCGGCCGATTTCGGCTGGACCCCGGATTATCGCCGCCCCGGCGAACGCATCGACTGGTGGTATCACAACCTGGGTTCCGTGACCGGCGCCGGCGTGGCCGAGATCACCAACCAGTATGAATATGACGACGAGGTCGCCTATCACGCCACCCGCAAGCTCTACGACCTGGCGCGCGGCGGCGACGAGCGGCCCTGGTGCCTGACGGTCAGCTTCACCCATCCGCACGACCCTTTCGTCGCCCGGCGCAAGTATTGGGATCTCTACGAGGGCATCCCCGAACTGGAGCCGCCCGAGGCCATTCCCTATGACCGGATGGACCCGCATTCGCAGCGGCTGATGGATGCCTGCGACTGGCGGGCCTTCGACATCACGCCGGACCACATCCGCCGCGCCCGGCAGGGCTATTTCGCCAATATCTCCTATGTCGACGACAAGCTGGGCGAGATCCTGGACGTGCTGGAGCGCACCCGGCAGGAGGCGATCGTGGTCTTCCTGTCGGACCATGGCGAGATGCTGGGCGGCCGCGGGCTGTGGTTCAAGATGAGCTTCTTCGAGGGCTCGGCGCGGGTGCCCCTGATGATCGCGGCGCCGGGCATGGCGCCGGGGCGGGTGGAGGTGCCGGTCTCGACCATCGACGTGCTGCCGACGCTTTGCGAGCTTGCCGGCATCTCGATGGCCGAGGTCGCGCCCTGGACCGACGGGCGCTCGCTGGCGCAGGGCGCCGAGGGGCGCGGGCCGGTGGCGATGGAATACGCGGCCGAGGGCAGCATCGCGCCGCTGGTCTGCCTGCGCGACGGCGACTGGAAATACGTCGCCTGCACGGCCGATCCCGAAATGCTCTACAATCTCGCCGAAGACCCGGACGAGCGGGTGAACCGGGCGACCGATCCGGCGGCGGCCGGGGTACTGGCGCGGATGCGGGACATGGCGGCCGAACGCTGGGATCTGGCCGCCTATGACGCCGAGGTGCGCGAAAGTCAGGCCCGGCGCTGGGTGGTCTACGAGGCGCTGCGCAACGGCGCCTATTTCCCCTGGGACCACCAACCGCTGATGAAGGCATCCGAACGCTACATGCGCAACCACATGGACCTGAACGTGCTGGAGGAGGCCAAGCGCTTTCCGCGCGGCGAATAGGGTCGCGCCTGGGCGATCCGCCGCCGGGGGCTGTCTGCCCCCGGACCCCCGAGGATATTTGGCCAAGGGAGAAACAGGCCAGTGTCCCCCGGCCGGGCCGCGACCCTGTGCCGCAGCAAGGAACCCGCGGCGCGGGCGGGGCGTTGGCCCGCCGTCATGAGCCAAGAGGGGATTTCCGCCATGTCCGACCTGCTTGTCATCGCCTTCGACGACGAGGCGACCGGCTTCGAGCTGCGCACCGAACTGGTCAAGATGCAGAAGGAATATCTGATCGAGCTCGAGGACGCCGTGGTCGTCACCCGCCCCTCGGCCGAGGACATCCAGCTGCACCAGGCCGTGAACCTGACCGCGGCGGGCGCGCTTGGCGGCGGCTTCTGGGGCACGCTGGTCGGGCTGATCTTCCTCAATCCGCTGATCGGCGCCGCGGTGGGCGCGGGCGCGGGCGCCATCGCCGGCACGCTGTCCGACATCGGCATCAACGACGATTTCATGCGTGAGCTTGGCCAATCCATCCCGCCCGGCGGCTCGGCGGTATTCATCCTGGTGCGCAAGATGACCGCCGACAAGGTGCTGGCGCGGCTGGAAGGCTTCCACCTGAGGGGCCGGGTGCTGCAAAGCTCGCTGCCCGAGGCCGAGGAGGCGCGCCTGCGCGAGGCCTTCGCCGGCGGCAGGCTGGGCTCGGCGCTCGGCATGCCGCATGTGGACCGGCCTGCCTCGGGGGCGGCGGCGGCGGAAGGATCGGACCCCTCGCCCTCGGCCTGACGCTTGACGCAAGGGGCATGGGCGTGACAGGACGCCGCCATGCCCCACCGCATGGACACCCTTGACGACAATCCCGAGGCGCCGATGCCGCGCCGGCGCCGCGGCCTGCGCGGCTGGCGGCCCCTGCGGCGCCTGGCGCTGTGGCTGTGGTCCTGGCTGCGCTGGATCGGGGCGCGGCTGCTGGCGCTGATGTTCGTGCTGGTCTTCCTGTTTTCCTTCGTCAACCCGCCGACCACCTGGACCATCATCCAGGGCCAGCGCGAATTTCCCGGCCGGGCCTCGCGCGAATGGGTGGGCCTGGACCAGGTCTCGCCGCATATGGTCCGCGCCGTGGTCGCGGCCGAGGATGCGAATTTCTGCAACCACTGGGGCTTCGACATGGTCGAGATCCGCCGGGTCATCGCCTCGGGCTCGTCGCGCGGCGCCTCGACCATCACCCAGCAGACGGCCAAGAACGTCTTCCTGTGGCAGGGGCGCAGCTGGCCGCGCAAGGTGATGGAGACGGCCTATACCCCGATGATCGAGGCACTCTGGTCCAAGCGCCGCATCGTCGAGGTCTACCTGAACATCGCCGAATTCGGCCGCGGCGTCTTCGGCATCAAGGCGGCCTCGGAATATTACTTCAAGACCACGCCCGACAAGCTGAGCCTGCGACAGGCGGCGGCGCTGGCCTCGATCCTGCCCGCGCCGCGCACGCGCAACCCGCAGACCGGCTCGGCCCGCACCCGCTCGATCGTCAGCGGCGCCGAGACGATCCGGGCGGATGGCCGCGATTCCTGCCTGGGGCTTGGGCGCTGATCCGCGCCCTGCCCGCGCATCGCGGTTGAAACCGCGCGCCCCTGGGCGTATCAACCGAAGACCCGAGAACGAACCGGTTTTCCCCTGATGAATACTTCCTCGCCCAGTTCCACGATTCGCCTTTACCATGTCGCCCTGTCGCCCTTTTGCCGCAAGGTCCGGCTGGTGCTGGCCGAAAAGCGCATCGAGGTCGAGCTGGTCGAGGATCGTTTCTGGGAGCCGGGCTCGGAAATCATGCGCCGCAACCCCGCCGGCAAGCTGCCGGTGCTGCGCATGGATGGCCGGCTTCTGGCCGAAAGCCAGGCGATCTGCGAATACCTGGACGAGATCCAGCCGCAGCCCTCGCTGATGCCGGCGCTGCCGGCCGAACGCTACGAGGTGCGCCGGCTTTGCGCGTGGTTCGACGACAAGTTCAACGCCGAGGTGACGCGGCCGGTGATGAACGAGCGGGTCTGGAAGAAGGTGATGCGCCTGGGCTATCCGGATTCGCGCACCGTCAAGGCCGGGCTTTCGGCGATCCGCTATCACCTGGACTACATGAAAAGCCTGCTCGAACATCGCCGCTGGCTGGCTGGCGACGTGATGACGCTGGCCGATTTCGCCGCCGCGGCGCATCTGTCCTGCCTCGACTACATCTCGGACGTGGACTGGACCCATTCGGCCGAGGTGCAGGAATGGTATGCCAAGATCAAGTCGCGGCCCGCCTTCCGCAGCCTGCTGGCCGACCACCTGCCGGGCGTTCACCCGGCGCCGCATTATGCGCTGCTCGACTTCTAGGCCGACCGACAGACCGACCGACCCGGCGGAGATCCGTTTGCGGCTGGAACAGCAGGCGCGGGCCGAGGGTTTCTCGGCCCTTGGCATTTGCGCCCCCGACGCGAACCCGCAACTGCCCGAGCGGCTGGCCGCCTTCCTGGCCGAAGGCCGGCATGGCCAGATGGGCTGGATGGCCGAGCGGGCGCATTGGCGCGCCTCGCCCGCAAGCCTGTGGCCCGAGGCGCGCTCGGTCGTCATGCTGGCCGAGCTCTACACGCCCGAGCACGACCCGATGGCGGCCGCCCGCCACAAGGATCGCGGCGCGGTCAGCGTCTATGCCCATGGCAAGGATTATCACGACCTGGTCAAGAAGCGGCTGAAGCGCCTGGGCGGCTGGCTGGTCGGGCTGACCGGCTGCGAGATCAAGGTCTTTGTCGACACCGCCCCGGTGATGGAAAAGCCGCTGGCGCAGGCGGCGGGACTGGGCTGGCAGGGCAAGCACACCAACCTGCTGTCGCGGGAGCTGGGCAGCTGGTTCTTCCTGGGCGCGATCTTTACCACGCTGGAGCTGCCCAAGGACGCGGCGGAACGCAGCCATTGCGGCTCGTGCCGGGCCTGCCTCGACGCCTGCCCGACCGGGGCCTTTCCGGCGCCCTATCAGCTGGACGCGCGGCGCTGCATCTCTTACCTGACCATCGAGCACAAGGGGCCGGTCGATCCCGAGCTGCGGCCGATGCTGGGCAATCGCATCTATGGCTGCGACGATTGCCTGGCCGCCTGCCCCTGGAACAAGTTCGCGCGGGCGGCGACCGAGCTGCGCTATCACGGTCCCCATGGCGCGCCGGCGCTGGCGGAACTGGCGCAACTGGACGACGCGGGGTTCCGCGAGCGTTTCTCGGGCAGCCCGATCAAGCGCATCGGGCGCGACCGCATGGTCAGGAACGTGCTTTACGCCATCGGCAATTCGGGGCTTGCACATCTGCGTCCGCTGGCCGAAGCATTGGCCGATGACCCCGACCCGGCCGTCGCCGACGCGGCACGCTGGGCATGCGAGCGATTGCCATGATCCAGACGCCCCCAAGCCCGCTGCGCGGCATCCTGCTGAAATGCCTCAGCGTGCTGGTGTTCACCATCATGGCCTCGATCGTCAAGGCGACCGCCGAGGGCGGCCTGGGCGTGCCGCCGGGCCAGCAGGTCTTCTTCCGTTCGCTTTTCGCCATCCCGGTCATCCTGGTCTGGCTGGCATTCCGGCACGAACTGGGCGTCGGCCTCAGAACCTTTCGCCCGATGGGGCATTTCTATCGCGGCGTGATCGGCACCGCCGCCATGGGGCTGGGCTTCTGGGCGCTGGCCCTGCTGCCTTTCCCCGAGGTCACGGCCATCGGCTATGCCGCGCCGCTGCTGACGGTGATCTTCGCCGCCATGTTCCTGGGCGAGGACGTGCGGCTGTTCCGCCTGTCCATGGTGGTGCTGGGGCTGGTCGGCGTGGTGATCGTGCTGTCGCCGCGGCTGAGCTTCGGCGCCGCCATGGGCTACAAGGAAAGCCTGGGCGCCATGGTCACGCTGTCGGGCGCCGCCTGCACGGCGCTGGCGCAGATCTTCGTGCGCAAGCTGGTGCAGGAGGAACGCACCTCGGCCATCGTGTTCTGGTTTTCGGTCACATCGACGCTGCTGGGGCTGCTGACGGTGCCTTTCGGCTGGGTGATGCCCGATGCCGAAACCGCGGCGCTGCTGGTCATGATCGGGCTGCTGGGCGGGCTGGGGCAGATCCTGCTGACCTCGGCCTATCGCTATGCCGATGCCTCGCTGGTGGCGCCCTTTGAATATGCCTCGATGCTGCTGGCGCTGCTGATCGGCTGGTTCGTCTTCGACGAGGCGCCGACGCTGGTGATGCTGGCGGGCGCCGCGCTGGTCATCACCGCCGGCATCCTGATCATCTGGCGCGAGCGGCAGCTGGGGCTGGAGCGCAACCGCCAGCGCAAAGCCATGACCCCGCAGGGCTAGGCAGGGCTAGGGCCGGTCAGCGAAGCCGAAAGCGACGTAATCGCGCAGATAGGCCCTTTTCGCCGCGGCACGCAGTTCCTGGTCGTCCAGGAAATCCGGGAAGGGCTCGGCCCGCGGCGGGTCGGCCGGTGCCCCGATCCCGGCGCTGGCGGCAAGCCAGGACAGATCGTGCGGCAGTTCCGCCTCGCGCAGCACCATGTCTGGGGCGCCGAAACGCGCGAAGCCGGCCAGCACCTCGGACTGGCTGGCCCAGCCGGGATAGGTTGGCAGCGTGGTCTGACCGTTCAGGTTGCGGCGCAGGAACTCCAGGAAGGCCGCGAACAGTTCCGCCTTGCGGCCCTGCTCCAGCGCGGCCAGTTCCTGATCCGGCGGCAGGGGCACGCGGTGAATGCGGCGCATCAGGTCGCGCAATTCGGCATTCCTGCCGCCGAGCAGCGATTGGAACGCCTTCCAGGCCCGCGGCAGCGGGTGGCGCAGCACGGTGAAGCTGCGATGGCCGGCATGCCGGCGCTTCCATTGCCGCAGGCTGGCCTGGTTGAAATCGCCCGCAACCTCGCCCATCCGCCGCAGCCAGCCCGCGACCAAGCCGGTCGGCCCGCCCTTGACCGGCATGAAGATCAGCCCGCTGCCCGCCTCGGCCCCCAGGAAGGAAGGCACAGCCGGGCCGCGGCGGGGCTCGAAATTCGGGATGCGGCGCAGCATGAACGGGTCGAGCCGCGCCAGCTCCGCCTGCATCTCGTCGAAATTCTCGACCTTCTCTGGCAGTTCGCGCGGGTTTTGCGGCACTTGATCGTTGGCCGGCTCGACCCGCTCCAGATCGGTGCGGCCCAGCCAATGCAACAGGCCGGTCATGACCTCGGCATCGCGCAGATCCTCGTAGCCCAGCCAGAAGGCGGCCTGGCCGGTCACCTGCAGCCGGTGCATGACCTTCAGCTGGAACGCCTCGATCTCGCCCACCGCCTGGCGGAACTCGGCGCCGTCGAAGCGCACGGCGGCGGGGATCGGCGTCTCGGTCTCGTTCAGCTTCCACTGGTTGGTGGCGCGCGCCAGCGCGGTCGAGACATAGCTGTCCACCGGGTTGCGGGTCAGCACGATCTTGGCGCAGGACCGGTCCTCGATGATGGCATCGAAGACGCGCGAGTCGTGGTCGTGGAAATAGCGGAATCCCGGCAGGTGGTTCGGCTTGTCGAAGATCGCCGCCAGCAGCCGGTGCGGATCGGCCTCGCGCTCGGCCATGGTGATGCCCTTGAGCTCTTCCTTGTCGGGCCAACCCATCATGTAGGGGTTGAAGGCCTCGCCGAAACAGGTGACGCGCTTGATGGCGTTCAGCGTCGCCTCGAGCAGGTTCGAGCCGGTGCGCATCTCGGCAAAGATGACGAAGCTGCGGAAGGGCTGGGTCATGGCGCGGGGATTCCTTGGCCGGGGATGTGGTCGGGATCGGCGGCGGGGAAATCGCCCATCAGTTGCGGATGCAGCCCGGCATTGCGCAACCGTTGCAGGAACCGCCCCATGCCGGTGACATCGCGCATCCGGGGCAGGTCGGCGGCGGCGGCGGGATCGCCACCCAGCCCCTGCAGGATGTCGCCCAGCACGGCCGCGGGCCGGGCGCAGGCATCGCCCAGATCCCAGACCCGCGTGCGCGCCTTGAGCCAGACCGAGTTCAGCACCTCGATCTGCGCCAGTTCGGTGCGTTGCAGGATGGCGGCGACGCGGCGGATGTCGTCGAAGGGCATGCCGGAATGCAAAAGCGGCACCGCCCAGGCGCCGGTGACGACAAAGATGCGCGCATTGGGATCGGTGGCCAGGAACCAGTTCATCTCCTGCCGGTCGCGCGGGCTGAACTGCCAGGCCTGCATCCGCCGCGAACTGCGGATCAGGTTGGCCAAAAAGCCGCGCTGATCCAGGTCGCGCAGCCCGGCGCTGTCGGGCAGCGCCCCGGGCCCCAGCGGCTTGCGGCCGGCGAACTCGACGCCATGCACGGCGAAGACATGGCCATGCACATCGGCGTCGATGCGGTCGGCCAGCCAGGGCTCGAAGTCGGGAAAGAGGTCGGTGAAGCCCTGGAGCAGGGCATAGGGCGCGGCGGTCTTGCCGTTCTCGCGATCCTTCAGCGGAAAGCGGCTTTGCATGTAAAGCCCGGGCCGGCCAAGCCGGCGGCGCGCCACAGCCTGCCGGATGATGCGCTCGACCCGCTCGGGCCGCGGCTCGGCGGCCGGTGGCGGCGCGGCATCGCCTTGCGGGAAATGCCGATAAAGCCGCTCGGCGCCCCGCCAGATCTTGCGCGCGACAAAGCAGCGGGACTGCTGCAACAGTTCCAGGTGATCGTCGTAGAAGATATAGGGCTTGCCCTGGTCGTCGAACCGGGCCAGCGTCAGCGACCGGCTTTCGATATTCGGCGAATGGCGCCGGGCGAGGGTCTGGAAATAGCTTTCGTCCGGGATCCAGACCCGGCTGAAATAGCGGTCGAACTCGGCCCGGCGCGGATCGTTCAGGATCGCGCCCAGCGTGGCCCGCGTCAGGCACCACCATTGCGACCCCAGATGCGGCACCAGCCCCTGCGGAATGCGGCGCTTGTAGCCCAGCCGGCGCTGCAAGGCGACATAGCGGTCGAAAAGCTTGTGCCGGCGCCGCCACGAAAACGGGAAATGCAGGGTGAAGCGTTCCTCGTTCAGCCCGCCGACGGTCCAGCCGACATCCGCGGCGGTCACGCTTTCGATGAAGTCGCGGCCCGGATGCGACGCCAGGTAGGCGCAAAGATCCGCCACCGGGCGCAGGGACAGGCAGGCGCCCGAGACGACCAGCACATGCGTCACGTCCTCAAAGCGGTCCAGCAGCAGCGCGGCCGCGTCCTGCGTGGCCCGCACCAGGCTGAAGGTGCCCCATTCGCAGGGGTGGCGCGGGCTGAACAGCACCTGCGGCAGGTCGGCCAGCCCGGCGCGCATGGCGCGAACCGCATCCGCCGACGCCTTGGCATCGACATGGACCGCGACCGCCGCCCCGCCCTCGGCCCAGACCCGCGCCATGCGGGCGGCGATGGACAGTTCCTCGTGGCACAGCATGACCACGCCCAGCCGCACCGGCGCATCGCTCATGCCCAGTTCCCCTTGGAGATCAGCCCCAGATCCTCGAGCTGGCGCCAGTCCCGCAATTCGCAGGATTGCTCGCACCAGAAATCCGGGTCGTCGCACAGCCCGGCGTGATAGGCCAGGTATTCCTGGCTGTCGGCGTAATGCTGGCGCCGGGTCAGCTCCTCGGCGGATTTCTCGGCGAAGCTGGAGAGGAACTTGGCATGCAAGAGGCAGCCCGAGGCCCTTTCGCCGCCGTCCTGATCATAGACCAGGTTCAGCGAGCGCGGCAGCAGCATATGGGTCGAACTGACATAGGCCAGCCCGCGCTGCCAGCGCACCAGCGGGATCTTGTTCAGCGCCGGGGCGCTTTCGGGATCCTCGGCAAAGAAGGCCCGCGCCCGCGGCCCGCCCTGGATCCACAGGTTGCCGTATTCGCCGTTCTTGCGGATGACGTAATTGGCCGGGTCGAACCAGCGCGCGATGCGGAACGGATCCTGTCCGGCACGGTAAGGCTCGGCGGCCAGCGAGCCTTGGGGATACATGTCCAGGAGCATGGCCGAAAAGGCGCGGATATTGCTGGCGTCCAGCCAGTCGGTCAGCGCCTGCAGGGGCCGGGTGTCGTGATGGGGATAGACCAGGAACTCGTCGGGATCGACCGTCAGGCACCAATGCCCCGCGCCATGGCGGTGCAAGAGCCAGTTCATCCAGTCCATGCCGAAGCGCGCAGCCTTGTAGCTGGCATGGGTCAGCCAGACCGAGACGTCCCGCTGCTCGCCCAGGTATTCGCGTCCGCCGTCCTGCGAGCCATTGTCCACCACCAGGAAGTGCCGCACGCCCATCGCCCGGTAATAGTCCAGAAACCAGGGCAGGCGCGGCGCCTCGTTGCGCATGGTCGTGAACAGCAGGATGTCGCCGGGCGCGATTCGGGCGGTGCGATCCCAGACCGGATGCAACTGCCGGCGACGGCGCATGGCACGCGCCAAAAGCCATTGACGGCGGGCGCGCAGCATCAGCTTACGCCGAAAAATCCTGAACGGGCGCGGCACGGGGGCCTCTTTTACCTTTTACACCCCGTCACATAGCCGCCACATCCGGGCTGCACAATATTTCACGCAGCGTCGCATAGAAATGCGCAAAATGCCCTTGCCAGGCCGGCACCGGCAAGGCCGGCCGCCGCGGCGGCGGGGCGGCCGCCAGCCGCGCGATCTCGGCCGCCCAGTCGGCCGGGGCGTCGGGTGACAGCCAGGTCGCGTAATCGCCCAGCATCTCGCGCGCCGCCGGCAGGGGCGTGGCCAGGACCGGGACGCCGCGCCCGGCCGCCTCGGTCAGCGGCAGGCCGAAGCCCTCGGCCCGGCTGGGCATCAGCAACCCGTGGCTGCGGCCCAGCAGCGCCGCCACCGCGCCATCGTCCAGGCCGGAAAGTTCGCGCACCGGCCCGCCCGGCGGCAGGCGGTCGAGCCGGGCAAAGACCTCGCGGTTCTCCCAGCCGCGGCGGCCGATGACGAAGAGCTGCGGCGGTTCCGGCCCGCGCTCCAGCATCTGCCAGGCATCCAGCAGCAGGGCGTGGTTCTTGCGCGGCTCGATGGTGCCCAGGGTGACGAAGAAGGGGCGCGCCAGGTCCAGGCCGGCCGGCAGCCCGGAGGGATCGGGCGCGGCCAGCCGCGTGCCGATGGGCGCGGCGACGACCGGCGCATGGCCCGGCAGCCCCAGCCGCCCGCGCCAGCGCAGCACATCGGCGCGGGTGGCGACCGAGACGGTCAGGATCAGCTCTGACTGCCCCAGCGCGGCGGTGAAGCGGTCGCGGAACCTGTCGGCCTGGCCGGCGCGGGTGAATTCAGGATGGTCGAGCGGGATGGTGTCATGGATCAGCACCGCCCGCGGCAGGGGACGCAGGTTCGCCAAAAGCCCCGGTTGCAGGTTGGCATGGCCGACGTTGACGTAGACGCCCTGCCCCAGGCGCGCCTGCGCCGCGCGGCCCAGGCCCCGCCCCTCGCGGCCGGCCCGCGCCAAGGCCATCCGCCGCAGCGCCGCCTCGGCCCGCGCGGCCAGGGTGCGGCGGCCGCGCAGCCGGTCCAGCAGGTCCGGCGGCGGCAGCTCGTCCAGCGCGCCGCCCAGCCAGCGCAGGATCGCCGCCCCGGCCTGGGGCGGCAACAGCAGCTGCCCGCGCCGCACCCGGCACAGCAGCAGATGCGGCCGGTCCTGCAGATGGGCCAGCCATTCCGCCTCGACCCGGTCGATGCCCGTCGCCGGGCCGCCGCCAAGCCGCGAGATCAGCCGCGAGACATCCAGCAGGACCGCCGGATCAGGCCTCATATCCGCCGTTCTGGTGCCAGCGCCAGGCATCGCCGATCATCTGCGGCAGGGTCGAGCGCGCCGGGTTCCAGCCCAGCACCGAGACCGCCTTCTCGCTGCCCGAAACCAGCTTGACCGCATCGCCGCCACGGCGCGGCCCCTCGGTCAGCGGCACCGGGCGGTTGGTGACATGCCGGGAATGGTCGATCACCTCGCGCACGGAAAAGCCGTTGCCGGTGCCTAGGCAAAACACCTCTTGCCCGCCATCGGCCACCTTGCCGTCCAGCAGGTATTGCAGCCCCAGCACATGCGCATCGACCAGGTCCATGACATGCACATAGTCGCGGATGCAGGTGCCGTCCGGCGTCGGGTAATCGGTGCCGTGGATGGTCAGCGCCGCGCGCTTGCCGTCGATGGCATCGAGGATCAGCGGGATCAGATGCGTCTCGGGCTGGTGGAACTCGCCCACCTCGGAATCCGGGTCGGCACCGGCCACGTTGAAATAGCGGAAGATCACCGAACGCAGCCCGTCCGAGGCGCCGAAATCCTTCAGCATGTCCTCGATGGCGCGCTTGGAGGCGCCATAGGCGTTCAGCGGCGTCTGGGGGGTCGCCTCGTCCAGCACCACGCCGTCATGGTCGCCATAGGTGGCGCAGGTCGAGCTGAAAACGAAGTTCCGCACCCCCGCCGCCAGCGTCGCCTCGATCAGGTTCAGCGAGGCGCTGACATTGCCGCGCCAATACTTGCCCGGCTCGCGCATCGCCTCGCCCACCTGGCTCAGCGCGGCGAAATGCATCACCGCGACGGGCTTGTGGCGGGCAAAGACCTCGTCCAGCCGGGCCCGGTCCATGAGGTCGCCCTGCTCGAAGGGGCCGAATTTCACCGCCTGTCGCCAGCCGGTGCAGAGATTGTCATAAGTCACGGGCTCGAAGCCCGCCGCGCGCAATGCCTTGCAGGCGTGCGAGCCGATATAACCCGCGCCGCCGGTCACCAGAACCTTGTTCGTCATGCTGCTTATTCCGCCGCCTTGCGCATTGCCAGGACGTCGGAAAGATAGTCCGCAAATTCACCCTTGAGATCGTCGCGCGCCAGGCCGAAGGCCACGGTCGCTTGCAGGAAGCCGGCCTTGGAGCCGCAGTCGAACCGCTGGCCGCGGAAGCGCAGGCCGAACACGTCGCGGCCCTCGGCGATCTCGTCGGCGATGGCGTCGGTCAGCTGGATCTCTCCGCCAGAGCCCTGCTTGAGCTTGTTGAGATTGTTGAGCACCGAGGGCGCCAGGATGTAGCGGCCGATCACCGCAAGGTTCGAGGGCGGATTGTCCTTGGGCTTTTCCACCATGCCCCGGGCGCGGACGATGGCGCCCATGTCCTCGGCCACGTCCAGCACGCCATAGGCCTTGGTTCTTTCGGGCGCCACTTCCATGGTGGCGACCATGCTGCCGCCGGTTTCCTGATAGGCCTCGATCATCTGCTGAAGGCAGGGCGGCTCGCCCATGATCACGTCGTCGGTCAGGATGACCGCAAAGGGCTCGTCGCCGACCAGGCGGCGGGCACACCAGACCGCATGGCCGAGGCCAAGCGCCTTGTGCTGCCGGACATAGGCGATGGCGCCCGATTCCATGTTGGTGGAACGCAGGATGTCCAGCAATTCGGTCTTGCCGGATTTCTTCAGGCTCGATTCGAGCTCGTGCGCGTGATCGAAGTAATCCTCCAGCGCGCCCTTGCCGCGCGAGGTGACGAAGATGAACTCCTCGATCCCCGCCGCCCGCGCCTCGTCGATGGCGTATTGGATCAGCGGTCGATCCACCAAGGTCATGATCTCCTTGGGAATGCTCTTGGTGGCGGGAAGAAAGCGGGTGCCCAGTCCAGCCACGGGAAAGATGGCCTTGGTGACTTTGCGAGTCATGAATTCGGTCTCCTGATTTCTGCACCGACGCAGGGTATTTATCCCTTTTTGCGGGCGCCTGCGCAACAAGCGCCTGGCGGGCACAGTCGTTCCTTTAAAATATCAAAGCGATTCAATTTTTGCGTTTTGCGGCGACTTTCCGCTGATCTCGCTCCGCCGTCTAGGCAAATTTCCTCGCTCGCGCAAAATGCGCGCATTCTTGCTCAGAAATATGACGGGCGGGTCTTCGGGCTGCGAGGCGCCCCAAAGGCCGCCCCATTGCTCCCACCAGCCGCCGGCGGCAAGGGTCAGTCGATGCGGCAGGAAGCTGGGGGTCAGCAGCAGCAATCCGGTCGGCCGCCCCTGGGCCACGGCCCGCGCCGCGCGGGCGCGCAGGCTGCGCGCCTGCCAATGCCAGCCGGCAAGGAAAAGCGGCTCGCCGGCCGGCGCCCGGCGCGGCAGCGGCCGAAACGGCGGCGGCGGCGGCCGGTTCCAGACCGGCAGGGCGGGCATCTGCCCCCGGCCCAGGGCCAGGCCGCGGTCCAGCGTCGCCAGGATCGGCGCGATGGCGAAAGGGTCGAGCCGGCCGGCCACCATGTACCGCAGGAGGCGCCGGCGCTGGCCTTCGTGCAGCCAGCCCGCATCGCCGCCGTGCCGCGCGGCAAAGATCGCGGCGGAACGGCCGATGGCGGTCAGATCCCGCGGCACCCCGGCCTCGCCCCGGCCGGCGCCGGGGGCGGCGCCATGGATCACCTGCGCCGCCGGGACCACCGCCGTCAGCCCCTGCGGAAACCGCGCCGCCATGCGCAGGTTCACGTCGCTTTCGTCCAGGTAATAGGCGAAGGCCGGGTCGAAGCCGCCGATCTCAAGCAGCGCGGTGCGGCGAAAGCCGGAATTGGTGCCGATGGTGCTGACCGGGCAGCCGTTCTCGGGCGCAAGCAGCGCGGTTTCGGCGACATGCAGCGGCAGGGTTTCGCCCGAAGGCGTGATCCGCTCGGCCCGGACCTGCCAGCGCAGCCCGTCGGGCCCGCGGGTAAAACCGGTGGCGGCAATGACGCGCGGATCGGCAAAGGGCGCGGCCAGCGCCCCGGCCCAGCCCGGCTCGGCCAGCGCGTCGTCGTCGATGAACAGCACCACCTCGCCCGCCGCCAGCGCCAGCCCCTCGTTGCGCGCCGCCGAGATATTGGCCTGGTCGAAGGCCAGCCGTTTTGCCGGCAGCTCCGGGCAGATGCCGACGGCGGCGGGGTCGGCCACCAGCACCAGCTCGAAATCGGCATGGACCTGACCCGCCAGCGAGGCAAGGCAGCGGGCCAGCGCCTGCGGCCGGTGGCGCGAGACGACGATGATGCTGATCGAAGGCAGCCCGCCTTCGGGCATCAGGCGATGCCCATGCGGCTCATCATCGCTTCCAGCTTGGGCACGTCCGAGGGGTTGTTCAGCTCCCAGAACTCGCGGCCCTTCGCCTCGACCTCGACGCAAAGGATGCGGCGGCCGCGCTCCAGGAAGCGCAGCTGCTCCAGCCCCTCCAGCGCCTCCAGCCGGCCCTCGTCCCAGTTCGGGTATTCGGCCAGCGCCGCCGGGCGATAGGCATAGACGCCGACATGGTGAAAGACCGGCGTCGGCTCGCTGGGGCCGAAATCCGCCGCGGCATAGGGGATCACTTCCTTGGAGAAATACAGCGCCCGCCGGTCGTGGCCGAAGACGGCGGTGGTGCCGCCGACGCGCCCCGCCACCCGGTCGGCGATCAGGTCCGAGCGCATGGCGCCGGAACAGCGCAAGACCGGCGTGGCCACGTCCGCGCCCGGATCGGCGCGCAGCCCGGCGACCAGTTCCTCGACGAACCAGGCGGGGGTCAGCGGCGCGTCGCCTTGCAGGTTCACCACGATCTCGGGCACAAGGCCCAGATTGGCCACCGCCTCGGCGCAACGCTCGGTGCCGTTGCGGGCGCCGGTCGAGGTCATGGCGACCTCGGCCCCGAATCCCTCGGCATGGGCACGGATGCGCTCGTCATCGGTGGCGACGATCACCCGGTCGATGCCCCGGACGGCCCGCGCCGCCTCCCAGCTGCGGCGGATCAGCGACAGCCCCTCGCCGGTCGCGCCGCGCAGCTCGACCAGCGGCTTGCCGGGATAGCGCGTCGACGCATGGCGGGCGGGAATCACGATGACGACGGCCATGGGCTCAGTCCTTGACCAGCAGCACGCCGGGGGCGAAGGCGATGAAGAACGGGTTCTCGAAACCGGGCTTGCCGTATTGCAGCGGCGTGTGGTCGTCAAAGCGCACCACCTCGCCGCCCGCGCCGCGCAGCACCGCGTCGCCCGCGGCGGTGTCCCATTCCATCGTCCGGCCCAGGCGCGGGTAAAGATCGGCCTCGCCCGTCGCCACCAGGCAGAATTTCAGCGAGCTGCCCGCCGAGGTCATGTCGCGCACCCCGTAGCGGGCGATATAGTCGTCCGTCGCTGCGTCGCGATGCGATTTCGAGGCGACGACCATCAGCGCCCGGTTGTCGGGCATCGAATTGACGCCGATGGGCACGACCTCGCCCGGTTCCTCGCCGAAGGGGCCCTTTTCCTCGACCGAGCCGCCCTGCGCGGTGGTATAGAACAGCCGCTCCCTGGCCGGGGCATAGACCACGCCCAGCCGCGGCACGCCGTTTTCAACATAGGCGATGTTGACGGTGAAATCGCCGCGGCGCTGCACGAATTCCTTGGTGCCGTCCAGCGGATCGACGATCAGGAAGGTCGACAGGCTCTGGCCATGGGTCGCGGCCTGCTCCTCGGTCACCAGCGGGATATCGGGGAAGGCCGCGCGCAGCCCGGCCGAGATCAGCGCATCGGCGGCCTCGTCGGCCTCGGTCACGGGCGAGGCATCGGATTTGGCCCGCACCTCGAAATCCTCGGCGCCATAGATCTGCATGATCTCGTCGCCCGCCCGCAGGGCAAGACGTCGCATTTCGGCAATCATTCGATCACATTGCATGGTTTTTCCTTTCCGACCCGAGGCCTCGGGGATGCGGCGCCGATTGAATACGGCTGTCGGCCTCCTTATGATGCGGCGGATCGCGCAGGGCAAGCACCCCGCGAGAGCCGCAACCGAAACCGCAACCAGAGCCACCCGCCCATGTTCACCCAGCACCGCAGCCGCAACATGGTCGAGGCTGCGTTCACCACGCTGTCGCTGATCTATCACGTGACGGTCAACAACCTGCGCAAGGGCCAGCGCAACGCCGTGGTCGGGCTGATCATGACGGTCGTGCAGGCCGTCAGCATGATCCTGGGCTTCTATCTGCTTTTTGCCATCATGGGCGTGCGCCACGCGCCGATCCGCGGCGACTACATCGTCTATATCATGTCCGGGATCTTCATGTTCATGGCCCATTCCCAGACCATCGGCGCGGTGGTCCTGGCCGGCAACCCCAGCAACCAGATGATGAAGCACGGGCCGATGAACACCGCGGTGATGATCTCGGCCGCGGCACTCGCCTCGCTCTACAAGCAGACCTTCTCGGCCGTGGTGGTGCTGAGCAGCTATCATTACCTGATCCAGCCGATCCAGATCGACAAGCCGCTGGCCTGCTATGCCATGCTGGTTCTGGCCTGGTTCTCGGGCTGCTGCATCGGGCTGATCTTCCTGGCCTTGCGGCCCTGGTGGCCGCAGGCGGCGCAGGTGCTGACGCAGTTCTACCAGCGCATCAACATGGTGTTTTCCGGCAAGATGTTCGTTGCGAACGTCATGCCCAGCGCCGTGCTGCAGATGTTTTCCTGGAACCCGCTGTTCCACCTGATCGACCAGACCCGCGGCTTTGCCTTCATCAACTACTCGCCGCGCAACTCGTCGCTGGACTACCCGCTCTATGCCACGCTGACGCTGCTGATGATCGGGCTGATGGCCGAATATACCACCCGCAAGGCGGTCTCGATCAGTTGGGCGGCCGGCCGGTGAAGACGGCCCCCGCACCCTGCCCCGCCCGGCACCCTGCCGGCCTGTCCCCGCTGTCGCGGGGGTGCCCCGGACACCGGTTCGGGCAGCATGTTTTCTGCCCTCCGGTCTGCTTGCAGCCCGACAGACCCCTTCCTATATAGGCCCATGAAGTTCGAAGGGTTCCCGAACCAGGCGCCCTTCGGTCAAACCAGGGATCGGGCTTCGGGGGCCGCTTGTGGACCCAAGGCCCAGACTATCGCCGCAAGAAAGGTTATTGCATGTCCAAAGTCATCGGCATCGACCTCGGAACCACCAACAGCTGCGTCGCCATCATGGATGGCAGCCAGCCCAAGGTCATCGAGAATTCGGAAGGCGCGCGCACCACGCCCTCGATCGTCGCCTTCACTGACAGCGAACGTCTGGTCGGCCAGCCGGCGAAGCGTCAGGCGGTTACCAATCCGTCGAATACGATCTTTGCCGTGAAGCGCCTGATCGGCCGCCGCACCACCGACGCGGAAGTCGAAAAGGACAAGAAGCTCGTCCCCTATGCCATCGTCGACGGCGGCAATGGCGACGCCTGGGTCGAGGTGCGCGGCGACAAGTATTCGCCCAGCCAGATCTCTGCCTTCATCCTGCAAAAGATGAAGGAAACCGCCGAATCCTATCTGGGCGAGCCGGTGACGCAGGCCGTCATCACGGTGCCCGCCTATTTCAACGACGCCCAGCGTCAGGCCACCAAGGACGCCGGCAAGATCGCCGGGCTTGAAGTGCTGCGCATCATCAACGAGCCGACCGCGGCCGCGCTGGCTTACGGCCTCGACAAGAAGGACAGCAAGACCATCGCGGTCTATGACCTCGGCGGCGGCACCTTCGACATCACCATCCTGGAAATCGACGACGGCCTGTTCGAGGTGAAATCCACCAACGGGGACACGTTCCTGGGCGGTGAAGACTTCGACATGCGCATCGTCAACTACCTGGCCGACGAGTTCAAGAAAGAGCATGGCGTCGACCTGACCAAGGACAAGATGGCGCTCCAGCGCCTGAAAGAGGCGGCCGAGAAGGCCAAGATCGAGCTGTCGAGCTCCAGCCAGACCGAGATCAACCAGCCGTTCATTTCGATGGACAAGGATTCGGGCACGCCGCTGCACATGGTGATGAAGCTGACCCGCGCCAAGCTGGAAAGCCTGGTCGCCGACCTGATCAAGCGCACCATGAAGCCGGTCCAGGACGCGCTGAAGGATGCCGGCATGTCCAAGGGCGACATCGACGAGATCGTGCTGGTCGGCGGCATGACCCGGATGCCCAAGGTGGTCGAAGAAGTGACCGCCTTCTTCGGCAAGGAACCGCACAAGGGCGTGAACCCGGACGAGGTCGTGGCGCTGGGCGCCGCGATCCAGGCCGGCGTGCTGCAGGGCGACGTCAAGGACGTGGTGCTGCTGGACGTGACGCCGCTGTCGCTGGGCATCGAGACGCTGGGCGGCGTGTTCACCCGGCTGATCGACCGCAACACCACGATCCCGACCAAGAAGTCGCAGATCTTCTCGACCGCCGAGGACAACCAGAACGCCGTGACCATCCGGGTCTTCCAGGGCGAGCGCGAGATGGCCGCGGACAACAAGCTGCTGGGCCAGTTCAACCTGGAAAACATCCCGCCGGCGCCGCGCGGCATGCCGCAGATCGAGGTGACCTTCGACATCGACGCCAACGGCATCGTCTCGGTTTCGGCCAAGGACAAGGGCACCGGCAAGGAGCAGAAGATCACCATCCAGGCCTCGGGCGGGCTGTCGGATGACGAGATCGAGCGGATGGTCAAGGATGCCGAGGCCAATGCCGAGGCCGACAAGCAGCGCAAGGAGCTGGTCGAGGCCAAGAACCAGGCCGAAAGCCTGATCCACACCACCAGAAAGTCGCTGGAAGAGCATGGCGACAAGGTGGACGGCTCGACCGTCGAGGCGATCGAGCTGGCCGTGGGCGCGCTGGAAGAGGCCGTCAAGTCCGAGGATGCCGGCAAGATCAAGGGCGGCATCCAGAACCTGATGGATGCCTCGATGAAGCTGGGCGAGGCCATCTACAAGGCCAGCCAGGCCGAGGCGGGCGCCGGCGAGACCGAGCGCGACGCCGGCCCGCGCGACGTGGATGACGAGATCGTCGATGCCGACTTCGAGGATCTCGGCGAAGACAAGCGCAAGTAAGCGCGATGTGAGCCACCCGGCCGGCCCGATGCAGACCCGCACGGGCCGGTCATTGCTTGAAAGACCCCGGACGCGATGAACATGGCGAAACGTGACTATTACGAGGTGCTGGGCGTTCCTCGGGGCGCCTCGGCCGACGAGATCAAGAAGGCCTACCGCGCCAAGGCAAAGCAGTTGCATCCCGACCGCAACAAGGATTGCAAGGTGTCCGAAGCCGCGTTCAAGGAAGTGAACGAGGCTTACGATTGTCTGAAGGACGACCAGAAAAAGGCCGCCTACGACCGCTTCGGCCATGCCGCCTTCGAGAATGGCGGCGGCGGTTTCGGCCGTGGCAACGGCCATGGCGATTTCGGCTCGGCCTTTGCCGATGTGTTCGAGGATCTGTTCGGCGACATGATGGGCCGCCGCGCCGGGGGCGGCGGACGCTCGCGCGCCAGCCGCGGCCAGGATCTGCGCTATAACCTGCGCGTCTCGCTCGAGGAAGCCTATAACGGCGCGCAAAAGACCATCACCGTGCCCGGCTCGGTCGCCTGCGGCGCCTGCAACGGCACCGGCGCCGAGGGCGCGGTCGAGCCCGCCACCTGCCCTACCTGCTCGGGCATGGGCAAGGTCCGGGCGACGCAGGGTTTCTTCACCGTCGAGCGCACCTGTCCGACCTGCAACGGCCAGGGCCAGATCGTCAAGAATCCCTGCCAGGAATGCCGCGGCGCCGGCCGCGTCCAGAAAGAGCGCACGCTTTCGGTGAACATCCCCGCCGGGGTCGAGACCGGCACCCGCATCCGCCTGGCCGGCGAGGGGGATGCCGGCATGCGCGGCGGTCCGGCAGGCGATCTCTATATCTTCATCGAGGTCAAGGAACACCCGATCTTCATGCGCGATGGCCGGATGCTGGCCTGCCAGGTTCCGGTCAGCATGGCCACCGCCGCCCTGGGCGGCGAGATCGAGGTGCCGACCATCGACGGCGGCCGCTCGCGCGTCAAGGTGCCGCCGGGCACGCAATCGGGCAAGCAGTTGCGGCTGCGCGGCAAGGGCATGCCGCCCCTGCGCCACGGGCCGGGGCTGAACGGCGAAGCCGGCGACATGCTGATCGAACTGGCGGTCGAAACCCCGGTGAACCTGACCGCGCGCCAGAAGGAGCTTTTGCGCGAGTTCGAGGCGATCAATGCCGACAACAACCCGCAGACCCATGGATTTTTCCAGAAGATCAAAGGCTTCTGGGACGAGATGAAAGGGTGATCAGGCGTTAACCGCCCGTTCATCCTTCCGTGCCAGTCTGGCGGCATGGAACCGAATCGCGCCTTTCACGAAGCTCCGCTTCCGCTTTTCGCCCCCGAGCCAGGAACCGCGGGGGACGAAGCGCCGCCCGCCGGGACTGCCATCCCGGCGCGCGGCAACCGCCTGCCCAGCTATATTGCCGATCACCGCGCCCGGCTGCGCGACCGCTTCATGCAGGGCGGCGCGGCCGCGATGCCCGATTACGAGTTGCTGGAACTGGTGCTGTTCCGCGCCATTCCGCGCCAGGACGTGAAGCCGCTGGCGCGCCGGCTGCTGGACCATTTCGGCGATTTCAACCGCGTGCTTTCGGCCCCGCCAGCCCGGCTGGCCGAGGTTGCGGGCGCAGGCCCCGCCGTGGTGCAGGAGTTGAAGATCGTCGAGGCCGCGGCGCAGCGGCTGGCGCGCTCGCGCGTGCTGCACCGCCCGGTGCTGACCAGCTGGGACGCGCTGTTGGACTATTGCCACACCGCCATGGCGCATCGCGAGATCGAACAGTTCCGCGTGCTTTACCTCGACCGCAAGAACGTGCTGATCGCCGATGAGGAACAGGCCCGCGGCACCGTCGATCACGTCCCGGTCTATCCGCGCGAGATCATGCGCCGGGCGCTGGAGCTGACCGCCAGCGCGCTGATCCTGGTCCACAACCACCCCTCGGGCGATCCAACGCCGTCGCAGGCCGACATCTCCATGACGGCGCGCATCACCGCCGCGGCCGAGGTGATGGGAATCGCCGTCCACGATCACCTGATCATCGGCCGCTCGCGCGAACTCAGCTTTCGCAGCGAAGGACTGCTTTAGCGCAGATACCCCCAAACCCGTCGCTTCCCGCGCAACCAAAATCCCACACCTGCGGCGATTTGCGGCGCTGGCGCGCACCGGGGCCGCTGGACTGACGCGGATTTGATCGCTAGAACCGCCCGGCGAGGGCTGTGCGATAAACACGACCCGTTCCGTCGTATCGCCCCGATTCCGGGGCATAAATGGAGATCAGAACCGTGTCCCACGCAGACGAACACGCAGGCGACCACGGCGCCACCCGGAGGGACTTCCTCTACTACGCGACCGCCGGTGCCGGCGCCGTCGCGGCCGGAGCCGCAGCCTGGACCCTTGTCAACCAGATGAACCCCTCGGCCGACGTCCAGGCGCTCGCCTCGATCCAGGTCGATGTCAGCGGCGTCGAGACCGGCACCCAGCTGACGGTGAAATGGCTCGGCAAGCCCGTGTTCATCCGCCGCCGCACCGAGGAAGAGATCGAGGGGGGCCGCGCCGTCCAGCTGAACCAGCTGATCGACCAGAGCGCCCAGAACCCCAACAAGCCCGACGCGCCCGCCACCGACGAAAACCGCACGATGGACGAGGCCGGAGAATGGCTGGTGATGATCGGCGTCTGCACCCACCTGGGCTGCGTGCCGATCGGCGACGGCGCCGGCGATTTCGGCGGCTGGTTCTGCCCCTGCCACGGCTCGCATTACGATCAGGCGGGCCGCATCCGCCGCGGACCGGCACCGGAGAACCTGCATATCCCGGTCGCCGAATTCCTTGACGAAACCACCATCAAACTGGGCTGAGGAGGCGCACATGGCCGGTATTCCCCACGACCATTACGAGCCCAAGACGGGTTTCGAGCGCTGGCTGCATCGCCGCCTGCCCATCGTCAGCCTGGTCTATGACACGCTGATGATCCCCACCCCCAAGAACCTCAACTGGTGGTGGATCTGGGGCATCGTGCTGGCCTTCTGCCTGGTGCTGCAGATCGCCACCGGCATCGTGCTGGTGATGCATTACACCCCGCATGTCGACCTGGCCTTCGCCTCGGTCGAGCATATCATGCGCGACGTGAACGGCGGCTACATGCTGCGCTACCTGCATGCGAACGGCGCCTCGCTGTTCTTCCTCGCCGTCTATATCCACATCTTCCGCGGCCTCTATTACGGCTCCTACAAGGCGCCGCGCGAAGTGACCTGGATCGTCGGCATGCTGATCTATCTGATGATGATGGGCACCGCCTTCATGGGCTACGTGCTGCCCTGGGGCCAGATGTCCTTCTGGGGCGCCACGGTGATCACCGGCCTGTTCGGCGCGATCCCCGGCATCGGCGAGGCGATCCAGACCTGGCTGCTGGGCGGCCCGGCGGTGGACAACCCGACGCTCAACCGCTTCTTCTCGCTGCATTACCTGCTGCCCTTCGTCATCGCGGCGCTGGTGATCGTCCATATCTGGGCCTTCCACACCACCGGCAACAACAACCCGACCGGCGTCGAGGTCCGCCGCACCTCGAAGGAAGAGGCGAAAAAGGACACCCTGCCCTTCTGGCCCTATTTCGTGATCAAGGATCTGTTCGCGCTGGGCGTGGTGCTGGTGGTGTTCTTCGCCATCGTCGGCTTCATGCCCAACTACCTGGGCCACCCCGACAACTATATCGAGGCGAACCCGCTGGTGACGCCGGCGCATATCGTGCCCGAATGGTATTTCCTGCCCTTCTACGCCATCCTGCGCGCCTTCACCGCCGATGTCTGGCTGGTGATGCTGGTCAACTGGCTGTCCTTCGGCATCATCGACGCCAAGTTCTTCGGCGTGATCGCGATGTTCGGCGCCATCCTGGTCATGGCGCTGGTGCCCTGGCTTGACACCTCGCGGGTGCGCTCGGGCCAGTATCGTCCGCTGTTCAAGTGGTGGTTCTGGCTGCTGGCGGTCGATTTCGTGGTCCTGACCTGGGTGGGCGCCATGCCGGCCGAGGGGATCTATCCCTATATCGCGCTGGCCGGGGCGGCCTATTGGTTCGCCTATTTCCTCATCATCCTGCCGCTGCTGGGCATTATCGAGAAGCCCGATCCCATGCCGCAGACGATCGAGGACGATTTCAATGCCCATTACGGGCCCGAAACCCATCCTGCCGAGTAAGGAGAGGCAACAATGACCCTGAGAAACGCATCGCTCACGGCTGTTGCGGCCCTGACGGTTGCCCTGGCAGGCGGCGCCGTGGCGCAGGACGCCAGCACCGCGCCCGGTACGACGGCCCCCGCGGGCTCGAGCTACCAGACCAACGACACGGCCGCCCCGGCGGCCGAAACGGCGCCGGCGGCTGACACCGCCGCGCCCGAGGCCGGAGCCGCAGGAAGAGCCCCCGCGGAAGAATCCGCCGCCGAGGAACCGGCGGCATCGGAGGCTCCAGCCGCCACCGAAGAGCCGGAAGCGGCCATCGAGGCCGAGCCTGCTGCCGAGGAACCGGCCGCAACCGCCGAGGAGGCCCCCGCCGCGGCGGCCGAGGAGCCGGTTGCTGAAGAGCCTGCCGAGGCGGCCGAGGAGGCCCCTGCAGAGGAACCGACTGCCGAAGAACCCGCTGCCGAGGAAACTCCGGCGGAAGAGGCAGAGCCTGCCGCCGAAGAGCCCGCCGCCGAGGAACCGGAAGCGGACGCCGAGGAAGCCGCCGAAGAGGCGGCTGTCGAGGAGGAAGCTGCCGAGGCAGCCCCGGCCGAACACGCCGAGGAGGCCGCCGACAGCCATGCCGTCGCGCATATCGAGGACATCTCGTTCAGCTTCGAGGGCCCCTTCGGCACCTTCGACCAGCACCAGCTGCAGCGCGGTTTGCAGGTCTATACCGAGGTCTGCTCGGCCTGCCACGGCCTGCGCTACGTGCCGCTGCGGACGCTGGCCGACGAAGGCGGCCCGCAGCTGCCCGAGGACCAGGTCCGCGCCTATGCCGCGAATTTCGACATCACCGATGCCGAAACCGGCGAGGATCGGCCGCGTGTTCCCACCGACCACTTCCCGACCGTGACCGGCGACGGCATGGGCCCGGACCTGTCGCTGATGGCCAAGGCGCGCGCCGGCTTCCACGGCCCCTATGGCACCGGCCTTGCGCAGCTGTTCAAGGGCATCGGCGGCCCGGAATACATCCACGCCGTGCTGACCGGCTATGACGGCGAGGAAAAGGAAGAGGCGGGGACGGTGCTTTACCACAACGCCGCCTTTGCGGGGAACTGGATCCAGATGGCGCCGCCGCTCAGCGACGACCAGGTCACCTATGAGGACGGGACCCCGGCGACGGTCGACCAGATGGCGCGCGACGTGGCCGCCTTCCTGATGTGGACCGCCGAGCCGAAGATGATGGACCGCAAGCAGGTCGGCTTCGTCTCGGTACTCTTCCTGATCGTGCTGTCGGCGCTGCTCTACCTGACCAACAAGAAGCTGTGGCAACCGATCAAGCATCCGCGCAAGCCGGAATGATCGCCCGCCCCTGATCCTGGAACGCGCCCCCTCGGGGCGCGTTTTTTCATGGCCGGTCGCGCTTCCCGCCCCGGCCGATATGGACAAGCCGGCCGCGCCTCGTTCAGATGGCCTGGCAGGGCACTGGCGAGGGACGGGACATGGCGATCTATAATCTCGGCTCGATCAATATCGATCATGTCTATTGCCTGCCCGCCCTGCCCCGTCCGGGCGAGACGCGGCACGCGCTATCCTATGCGCAGGGGCTGGGCGGCAAGGGCGCGAACCAGTCGGTCGCCGCCGCCCGCGCCGGGGCCGATGTCATCCACCTGGGCGCCATGGGCACGGGCGACGACTGGGTGCCGCGGCGACTTGCCGCGGCAGGGGTCGGGATCTCGGCCATCACCCGGCTGCCCGGCATTGCCACCGGCCATGCCATCATCATGGTCGATGCGGCGGGCGAGAACTCGATCGTGGTGCATGGCGGCGCCAACATGGCGCTGCCGGCCAACCTGGCCAGCCCGGCCGGCCTGGGGCGCGGCGACATCCTGCTGATGCAGAACGAAACCAACCTGCAAGCCGAAGCCGCCCTGCACGCCCGCCGGGCCGGGGCGCGGGTGATCTATTCCGCCGCCCCCTTCAGCATCGCCGCGCTGCGCGAGGTGCTGCCGCATGTCTCGATCCTGGCGGTGAACCAGATCGAGGCCCGCGACACGTTCGCCGCCTTTGGCGAAGACCTGCCGGTCGAGGGCATGCTGATCACCCGCGGCGCCGAGGGGGCCGAGTTCCGCGACCTCGGCAGCGGGCAGGTCTGGCGCCAGCCGGCCTTTGCGGTGCAGGCGGTGGATACGACCGGCGCCGGGGATTGCTTTACCGGCTGGTTCGCCGCCGGGCTGGCGCGGGGCGAGGACATGCCGACCGCATTGCGCCACGCCGCCGCCGCCGCCGCGCTGCAAGTCACCCGCCAGGGCGCCGGCGACGCCATGCCTGACCGCGCAGAAGTCCTGGCCTTTCTGAAAGCCCGCGGCTGAGAGCTTGCCCGCAGCCCCGCATCTGCCTATCTGGAGCCCATGAGAATACCGTTCCTGAACCGCCCGGCCACCGTCGCCGTCCTGCGCCTGCAAGGCGCCATCGGGGTTGCCGGCCGCGGCGGCCCCGGCCTGTCCGATGCCGCCCTGGCGCCGCTGCTGGAGCGCGCCTTCAAGCGCCGCAAGCCCGCCGCCGTGGCCTTGGCGCTGAACTCGCCCGGCGGCTCGCCGGTGCAGTCCAGCCTGATCGGCGCCCGCATCCGCCGCCTTGCCGAGGAGCGCGAGATCCCGGTCCATGCCTTCGTCGAGGACGTGGCGGCCTCGGGCGGCTATTGGCTGGCGACGGCGGCGGACTACATCTGGGCCGACGACAGCTCGGTGCTCGGCTCGATCGGGGTGATCTCCTCGGGCTTCGGTTTTGCCGAGTTGATCCAGCGCCACGGCATCGAGCGCCGCGTGCATACCGCCGGCCGTTCCAAGTCGATGCTGGATCCCTTCCGCCCCGAAACGCCCGAGGATGTCGCGCGGCTGAACCGCCTGCTGGGCCCGATCCACGACGCCTTCAAGCAGCAGGTGCGCGCCCGCCGCGGCAGCCGCCTGCCCGAGGACAGCGACCTGTTCACCGGCGAGATCTGGACCGGCCGCGAGGCGGTGGAACTGGGCCTTGCCGACGGCATCGCCCATCTGGTGCCCAAGATGCGCGAGCTTTACGGCAAGGAGGTGCGCTTCCTGACCTATGGCCAGCGCGTGCCGCTGCTGCGCCGCTTCGGCCTTTCCGCCGATGACCTGATCGACGGGATCGAGGAGCGCGCCGCCTTCGCGCGCTTCGGGGCGGGACGCGGATGATCAAGACCGTCATCCTGTGCCTGCTCATCATCATCGCGCTGGCCTTGGCCGCCGGTCCGGCGGTGCGCCGCGTGATCGCGCGGCTGCTGGGGATCGGGCGGAAATGACCGCGCTGGTGACCGGAGGCGCCCGCCGGCTGGGGCGGGCCATCACCCTGTACCTGGCCCGGCGCGGGCTGGACGTGGCGATCCATTACCAAAGTTCGGCCGCCGAGGCCGAGGCCACCGCCGCCGAGGCCCGCGCCCTGGGCGTGCGCGCCGAGATCTTCGCGGCGGACCTGCTGGACCTGGACCAGAGCGAGGCGCTGGTGGACCGCGCCCAGGCCGCGCTGGGACCGCTGGCGCTGCTGGTGAACAATGCCTCGATCTTCGAATATGACAACATCGCCACGGCGACGCGCGACAGCTGGGACCGGCACATCGGATCGAACCTGCGCGCGCCTTTCGTGCTGACCCAGGCCTTTGCCCGGCAGGCCCCCAGGGCGGATCGCAGCGGGACCGAGCCGGTGGCGCGCGCGCTGGTGGTCAACATGATCGACCAGCGCGTGCTGAAGCCGACGCCCGAATTCATGACCTATTCGCTGGCCAAGGCCGGGCTGTGGTGGCTGACCCGGACCTCGGCCCAGGCGCTGGCGCCCGAGATCCGCGTCAACGCCATCGGCCCCGGCCCGACCATGCAGGGCACCCGCCAATCCGACAGCCATTTCGCCAACCAGCGCGCCGCGACCATCCTGCAACGCGGCGCCGGGCCCGAGGATGTCTGCGCCGCGCTGGGTTACCTGATGGATGCGCCATCGGTCACCGGACAGCTGATCTGCGTGGACGGCGGCCAGCACCTTGCCTGGCGCACCCCCGACGTCCTGGGCGTCGAGTAAGGCGGAAAATCGCTCGTCTGCGGCAAGTTGTCCACTTTGCGGAAGGCATTCACGCAATCTTCACGATTCTGGTAAGAATTTCAGTCTATTGCACAGGAGAGAAAAAATAGTGATATTAATCATTGGCTTACAATACTGCCTAGAATTTGTGCAAAGTGACGAAACCCCAAGAAACGCTAATTGAACATGTGATACTCCCAAGCTGACTCACAGAGTTATCCACAGATTCCGTGGACAGGATTCAGCTTGAACTTTCCTGCCCGAACTTGCAGCCGAGGCCGAGAATCATTTCGTTAGCAGCATGACCGATTCCACCCCAGAAACGCGCCCTGCCAAGACCGGCCATGCGCTGATCCAGGACTATCTGCGCACGCTCGACGGCTCGCCGGGGGTCTATCGCATGCTGGATGCGCAAGGGGCGGTGCTTTACGTCGGCAAGGCCCGGAACCTGCGGGCCAGGGTCGCGAACTATGCGCGCGGCACCGGGCATTCGGCGCGGATCGCGCGGATGATCCGCGAGACCTGCTCGATGATGTTCCTGACCACGCGCACCGAGACCGAGGCGCTGCTCTTGGAGCAGAACCTGATCAAGCAGCTCAAGCCGCGCTACAACGTGCTCTTGCGCGACGACAAGAGCTTTCCCAACATCCTGGTCGCCAAGTCGCACCCCTTCGCGCAGATCAAGAAGCACCGCGGCGCCAAGGCGGAAAAGGGCGACTATTACGGCCCCTTCGCCAGCGCCGGGGCGGTGAACCGGACGCTGAACCAGCTGCAGCGGGTGTTTTTGCTGCGGTCCTGCACCGACGCCACCTTCTCCAGCCGGACCCGGCCCTGCCTGCTTTACCAGATCAAACGCTGCAGCGCGCCCTGCGTCGGGCGGATCGGGCTGGAGGAATACAATGCCCTGGTCGCCGATGCCGAACTGTTTTTGCAGGGCAAGACCACCCGCATCCAGGCCGACCTGGCGCGCGAGATGGCCGAGGCCGCGGAAGCGATGGAATACGAACGCGCCGCCGCGCTGCGCGACCGCATCAAGGCGCTGACCGCCGTGCAATCGGTGCAGGCCATCAACCCGCGCGGCGTGCCCGAGGCCGACGTGATCGCGCTGCACATGGAGGGCGGGCAAGCCTGCGTGCAGGTCTTCTTCATCCGCGGCAACCAGAGCTGGGGCAACCGCGACTTCTATCCGCGGCTGAACGGGGTGGAATCGGCCGACGAGGTGATGCAGGCTTTCCTGGCACAATTCTACGACGGCAAGGTGCCGCCGCGGCTGATCCTCTTGTCGCATGGCATCGAAGACCCGGACCTGATGACCGATGCGCTGTCGGAAAAGGCCGGGCGCAAGGTCACGCTGGGCGTGCCCCGGCGCGGCGAAAAGGCCGAGCTGGTGGAAAACGCCCTGCGCAATGCCCGCGAAAGCCTGGCGCGGCGCATGTCGGAAAGCGCCGCGCAGCAGCGGCTGCTGGAGGGGCTGGCCGAGGCCCTGGACCTGCCCGCGGTGCCGCAGCGGATCGAGGTCTATGACAACAGCCATATCCAGGGCACCAATGCCGTCGGCGGCATGGTCGTCGCCGGCCCCGAGGGCTGGATCAAGAGCCAGTATCGCAAGTTCAACATCAAGGGCACCGAGATCACCCCGGGCGACGATCTCGGCATGATGAAGGAGGTGCTGACCCGCCGCTTCTCGCGCCTGCTGAAAGAGGATCCGGATCGCCAGACCGACACCTGGCCGGACCTGTTGCTGATCGACGGCGGCGCCGGGCAGGTCTCGGCCGTGCATGAGATCATGGCCGAGATGGGGGTCGAGGACATTCCCATGGTCGGCGTCGCCAAGGGCGAGGACCGCGACCACGGCAAGGAAGAATTCCACCGCTACGGCCAGCGGCCCTTCGCCCTGCGGATGAACGACCCGGTGCTGTATTTCGTCCAGCGCCTGCGGGACGAGGCGCATCGCTGGGCCATCGGCACCCATCGCGCCAAGCGGGCCAAGGCCACGATGGCCAATCCGCTGGACGAGATCCCCGGCATCGGCGCCGCCCGCAAGCGCGCGCTGCTCCAGCATTTCGGCAGCGCCAAGGCGGTCAGCCGCGCCGGTCTGGCCGACCTGGTCGCGGTCGAGGGCATCAGCGAATCCATGGCGCAGAAGATCGTCGACCATTTCCACAAGGGCTGACCGGAGGAAGCCATGGAGGACAGCATCCGCGCCTTCTTCGCCCGCTACGAGCGGCTGTTCGCGCAGGCGCTGGCCGGCGAGGCGGATATGGAGGAGCTTGCCGCTCTTTACGCGCCGGAGTTCATCGCCGCATCTCCGGCGGGGGTGAAGGCGGGCCGGAACGACGACCAGCTAAGGCAGGCGATGGCGCAGGGTTATGCGCATTACCGCACCATCGGCACCAAGGCGATGACGATCCGCGCGATCCGGCTTTCGCCGATGGACGCGCTGCATTGCCTGGCCCATGTCGGCTGGCGGGCCGTCTATGACCGGGGCAAGGCGCCCGATGTGACCATCGACTTCGAGGTGCATTACCTGGTGCAGATCCTCGACGGGACGCCCAGGGTCTTTGGCTGGGTGACGGGCGACGAAGAGGCGCTGCTGAAGCAGCGCGGCATCCTCTGATCAGCGGCAGCGCGCCGGGTTCACCCCCACCGCGTTGAGGCCCCAATCGGTCATCTGCGCGACAAGCTGCTGGCCGGCCGCGTCGAAGGCCGGGATCAGGTCGGCGGTCTTCGTCGTCGCCGCCTGGGCCGTGGCGGTGAAATGCCCGCGCGAGACGACGCGGGCGTCCATCTCGCGCACCATCTGCGCATCGACCGTCAGCTTGATGATGGCGCCCTGTCCCGCGACCTCGGCGTTGAAATCGTTGATCTCGGAGATCAGCGCATAGTCGCCCGCCGCGCCCAGCGGCGCGCGGCCGACATGGGTGAAGGCGTCATAGACGGCAAAGCCCCGCACCAGCAGGGTTTGCAGCGTCACCGGCACCGTGTCGCCCCAGCGCGCATCGGGCAGGTATTGCGTCTGCAACTGGTTCGGCCGGATCATGATGCGGTCGGTGTCCAGCGTGCCGCGCGCCTTGGGCGGCTCGATCACCAGCTCGGCCAGCCGGCCGCGGCCGCAGCTCCGCGGCACGTCCGAAGGCGGGCGCAGTTCGAACACGTCGCGGTCGGGCTCGCCCTCCAGCGCGCGCAAGGCGGCGCAGCCCGGCAGGGTCAGGGTCAGGACAAGCAAGGCGGCGGCAAGACGCATGGCGGACCTCTCAGCGGCGGAATTCGGGCGCGCGCGGCCCCGAGAAGATTTGCGAGGGGTTGCGCCGCAACGCCGAGACCAGCTCGTTCACATTGCCCACCAGCCCGCGCAGATCGCTGGCCATGCGGGTGAATTGCGGCAGCCCCTCGCGGGTGAAAGCCTGCACCGGGGCGCGGGCGCTGTCCAGCATCCCGCGCAGGCTGGCAAAGGCGGTCTCGGCGCTGTCGGCGGCATTGCGCAGCCGCTCGGTGATCTCGGGCAGGTCGGCGACCACGCGGTCGATGGCCTCGTTCGCCTTGCCCAGCGTCACGCGTAGATCGGCCACCACCGGCTCGACATTGCTGTTGATGACCCGGTCGGCGCCGTCGAAGGCGCGCTCGGCCGAGGCCAGCGTGCGGCTGCCGACCTCCAGCGCCGCGTCCAGGCTGTCGAGGCTTTGCTCGGCGCGCCCGGCCAGCCGGGCCAGGTCGGATTGCAGCATAGCGGCGGTCTGGTCCAGCCGCTGCGTCAGCGCCTTCAGGTCGTCCGCGACATAGGCGCGCATCTCGTCCAGCGTGGCGGTGCCCGAATCCAGCGCCGCGTCGACCTTGGCCGCGCTTTCACTGAACTTGGCCAGCGCCGTGTCGGCATTGCCCAGCGTCGTCTCGGCCGCGGCGCCGAGCCCGTCCAGCCGCTCGCCGAAGCCCGAAATGTCGGATGCGGCCGAGGCGATGGATTCGGTGGCCGTGGTTACATCGGCCAGCGCCTTGTCCAGGTTGGCGCTGGAGCGTTCGACATTGTCCAGGATGTTGCGCACCCGGTCCTGGTTCTCGTCGCCCAGAAGCTGCGTCAGCTGCTCGGCCACGGTGTTCAGCCGCGAGATCATCTCGGGGCCCTGGTCCGACAGGGTTTGCAGCGCCGAGCGGTTGGCGGTGATCACCGGGATCGAATCGGGGTCCACGTCGCGCAGCAGCGGCGAATCGGGCTGGCCCGAGGTGATCGCCACGCTGGCGACGCCGGTGACGCCCTGGATCTCGATGGCGGCGCGGGAATCGATGCGCACCGGCGTGTCCTCGGCCACCTCGACCCGGACCCGGACCGCGCCGTTCACGCTTTGCGACAGCTGCATGTCCACCACCTTGCCGACGGAAAGCCCGGCGAAAAGCACCTCCGAGGATATACCCAGGCCCGAGACTTCCGGGAAATAGATGTCGTAATAGGCGAATTGCCGGTCCAGCTGCAGCTTGGCGAACCACATCAGGAACAGCAGCATCCCCAGGAAGCCGGCGATGGTGAAGGCTCCGATCAGGACGTAATTGGCCTTGGTCTCCATCGCTTCACTCCTTTGCGCGGCCGGTGGCCATGGCGGCGCGGGCACGGGGCCCGTGGAAATATTCATGCACCCAAGGGTGATCGACCCGAAGCATCTCGGCCATGGTGCCGCTGACCAGCACCTTGTTTTCCGCCAGCACCGCGATGCGGTCGCAACAGGCATGCAGCGTATCCAGGTCATGCGTGACCAGGAACACCGACAGGTCCAGCGCATCGCGCAGCTCGACGATCAACCGGTCGAAGGCATCGGCGCCGATCGGGTCCAGCCCCGCCGTGGGTTCGTCCAGGAACAGGATCTCGGGGTCCAGCGCCAGCGCGCGCGCCAGCCCCGCGCGTTTCCTCATGCCGCCCGACAGGTCCGAAGGGTATTTGTCATTGGCGCTCCACGGCAGCCCGGCCATCGAGACCTTGAGTTCGGCCAGCCCCTGCCGTGCCTCGGGCGACAGGTCCGGCACGGCGCGCAGCGGCACCTCGACATTCTCGCGCACGGTCAGCGAGGAAAACAGCGCGCCGCCCTGGAACATCACGCCCCAGCGCCGCTCTAGCGCCTCGCGCGCGGGGCCGCTCAGCGCCGCCACGTCCTCGCCAAAGACCCGCACCGTGCCGGCGGTCGGCCGGTTCAGCCCGACGATGGTGCGCAAGAGCACCGATTTCCCGGTGCCCGAGCCGCCGACCACGCCCAGGATCTCGCCCCGCCGCAGGTCGAGGTCCAGCCCGTCATGCACGACATGGCGGCCGAACTGGGTGCGCAGGCCCCGGACCTCGATGATATTGCCGCTCACAGCCCCACCTCGGAGAAGAAGATCGAGAACAGCGCATCGGCGACGATCACCGCGAAGATGGCGTTGACCACGGCGCGCGAGGTCTCGGCCCCCAGCGATTCCGCGTCCTTGCCGACCTTCATCCCGGCATGGCAGCCGATGACGCCGATGATCAGCGCAAAGACCGGCGCCTTGGACAGGCCGACGATGACATGGTCGACGCTGGTATCCGCCAGCAGACGATAGCGGAACATCGAGGGCGAGATGCCCAGCTCGATCCAAGACATCAGCGCGCCGCCGACCAGCCCGGCGATATTGGCGATCAGTCCCAGGATGGGCAGGGTGATGATCAGCGCCAGCACGCGCGGCAGGATCAGCACCATGTCGGGGTCCAGCCCCAGCGTGCGCATGGCGTCGATTTCCTCGTTCATCTTCATCGAGCCGATCGAGGCGGTCAGCGCCGAGGCAGTGCGGCCGGCGACGATGATCGCGGTCAGCAGGATGCCCAGCTCGCGCAGGATGGAAATGGCGATCAGGTCGATGACAAAGACCTCGGCCCCGAACTGGCGCAGCTGGACGGCACCCTGGAAGGCCAGCACGATGCCGATCAGAAAGGACATCAGCGCCACGATGGGCACGGCGCGCAAGCCCGTCTCCTGGCAGTGATAGACCAGCGAGGTCAGGCGGAAATCGCCCGGATGCCGGATGCCGCGCGCCAGGGCGGCCAGGAAGCGGCCCAGGTATTCGGCGATCTCGCGCAGGAACAGCAGCGCCGCGGCCATGCGCCGCCCGGTCTGTTCCAGCACCCGCCGCCAGCCGGCCAGGCCGGCGGTTTCGGCATCGGGCCGGGGCAGCGCCTGGCGCACGGTGTCCAGCAGCCGGGCCTGCGCCCCGCTCAGCCCGTCCAGCTGCGCGCCCTGGCGTTCGCGCCCGACCAGGTACCAGGCGGCGGCGGTGTCGATGCGCGTCAGCCCCGACAGATCCAGCCGGTCTGCCGCGCCGGCCTCGGGCGGCAGTTGGCCCAGCGTCCAGACCGTGAACTCGCCCGCCAGCCGCAATGCGCCGCCTGAAACCGCGGCGCTGAACTTGGGATCTGCGGAAAGGCTGGCCATGGCGGTCCCGTTCGCAAAGGGTAAGTGGGATTCATCCAGCGATTGCGCGGGTTTGTCAAATCCGCCGGGCGGTTCCGGCCCAGGGCTGTGGCCGATCCGCCCCGGCCCAGGCGGTGCGCCCGGCCCAGGGCGAAAATTCAACCAAGGCCTTCCAATTGCATGGATTGACCGAAATACCCGCACTGGTTCAGTTGGCGCATCCCGTTTTCTCCGCATGGGCGGCAGAGCCGTGCCGGCGGGCCGGGATGAAACGCGCTGCGGCCCCTCTGGTCCAAGGGACGTGGCCGGCCCAGTAAATCGCTTGCGGCCTGGCCCGCGACCCCTGCGGCCAAGGCCAAGCCGGAAAGGCGCCTCGGGATCCGGCTGAACGGGTGCCATTTTGACCATGATCGGGGGCGCGACCGCCCCTAGCCTTGCGCCAGGGCGCGCATCATCCTGACCGGCTCGGTCCGGGCCAGGCGCAGCACATGCGCCATATAGGGCTGTTGCAGATCCTCGGTCCGCAGCGCGGCGTAAAGCCGGCGCAGCGTGCCCTGGCGGCCCAGGGGCAGCAGCGCCAGTTCGGGATTGCCGGCCTGGGCGCGCAGCACCCAATCGGGCATCACCGCCACGCCGCGTCCCGATGCGATCAGCATCAGCGCAATGGCGGGCTGCTCGACCTGGCGGACATGGGCCGGCTCGACCCCGGCCGGGTCCAGGAATTGCGAGAAAACGTCCAGCCGCGCCCGCTCCATCGGATAGGTGATCAGCGTCTCGCCCGCCAGGTCGGCCGGCTCGGCATAGCCCTTGGCGGCAAGCGGATGGCCGGCGGCCACGACCATGGTCGGCGCATAGTCGAAGAGCGGCTGGAAGGTGATGCCGGAAATCTCCTCGGGATCGGAGGAGATCACCATGTCCACCTGCCCCCGCTGCAAGGCCGGCAGCGCCTTCAGCGCCAGGCTGGAGCGGATGTCCAGGTCGACCTCGGGCCAGGCGCGGCGGAACTGGTCCAGCACCGGCAAGAGCCAGTCGAAGCAGTGATGGCATTCCATGGCCACATGCAGCCGCCCGGCGCGGCCCAGTTCGACGGCGCGGAACTCGGCCTCGGCCGCGTCGATCAGCGGCAAGACCTGCTCGGCCGTGCGCAAAAGCCGCATTCCCGCTGCCGACAGTCGCAAGGGCTTGGTCTTGCGCAGGAAAAGCTCGACCCCGGCCTGTTCCTCCAGCGCCTTGATCTGATGCGACAGTGCCGATTGCGTCAGGTTCAGCACCTCGGCCGCACGGGCCAGGCCGCCCTGTTCATGGATGGCGCGCAGGCTGCGCAAATGGCGAAGTTCAAGGTGCATCTTGACTGGAACTCATGACGATCTTGAGGATTATGAATTTGTCTCACGTCGCGACGCGTGTCACAAGGCCTGCGACAAAAGGATGGCATCATGACGACACCCGCGATCAGCTTCGAGTTCTTTCCGCCCCGGAACCTGGACCAGTCCTTCCGGCTGTGGGAGACGGCGCGGGCGCTGGCGCCCCTGGGGCCGGATTTCGTCTCGGTCACCTATGGCGCGGGCGGCACCACCCGGCAGCTGACGCATGAGGCGGTGACGGCGCTGGCCAGCCATTACGGGCTGAACGTCGCCGCGCACCTGACCTGCGTCGATGCCACGCGCGAGGAGACGCTGCAAATCGTCCAGGATTACGCCGCCGCCGGCGTGCATGAGATCGTGGCGCTGCGCGGCGATGCGCCGCAGGGACAGGACCGCTTCACCCCGCATCCCGAGGGTTTCGCCAATTCGGTCGAACTGATCGAGGCCATCGCGGCGCGCGGCGACATGACCATCCGCTGCGGCGCCTATCCCGAGCCGCATCCCGAAAGCCCCGACACCGCCGCCGACGTGGCCTGGCTCAAGCGCAAGGTCGATGCCGGCGCGACTTCGGCGATGACGCAGTTCTTCTTTGACGCCGAGACCTATTTCCGCTTTCGCGACGCCTGCCAGGCGGCGGGGATCGCGGCACCGATCATTCCCGGCATCCTGCCGATCCAAAGCTGGGCCGGCACCCGCCGCTTTGCCGAACGCTGCGGCACCTCGGTCCCGCAATGGGCCGAGGACGCCTTCGCCGCCGCCGGCAAGGAGGGCGAGGCGCAGCTGGCGCTGGAGACCTGCGTCAAGCTGTGCGAGCGGCTGGTCGAAGGCGGCGTGGACAGGCTGCATTTCTACACGCTGAACAAGCCCGATCTGGTGCTGAAGGTCTGCGCCGCGCTGGGGATCGAGCCCAAGGGCGAATTTTCGCGCGTGGCCTGAACCGGGACGGACGCATGGGGCGCCGCCGCGCGGCATCAGCCGTCCGGCCCCTGCCCCGCCGGCGTGGCGATTTCCGGCTGCGGCGCCGTCGCCGGCCGGGCCGCCGCATCCTTTGCCTTGGGCCTGGCCCGGACCAGCCGGCGATGCGGGCGCGGCGGCGCGGCCTCGGCCAGCGCCCCGGCCAGCAGCGCCGGGCCGGTATAGGGCCGCGGCACGGAAGGGTGCAGCATCTCGGACGGATCGGCCCCGGCAAGGCGCGGCGCGCGCGCCAGGAAGGCCTTGCCCCAGTTGCGCCACGACCCGACCGAGGGCGCGGTGGCGTCGCAGGCGAAATGCGCACGCCAGCCATCCGGCAGCGGCAGGCCAAAGGCCTCGGCCCGCGACATCATCCAGACCAGCGGGATATTGGCCAGCGGCCGGGCATATTCCAGCCCCGAAAGCTGGCCACCCACATCCGGGTGGCAGCCGCGAAACCACATCTGCTCGATCCGGCCGGGGGCCGAGGCGCTGTCCCAGATCAGCGGCTGGAAGGCCGCCCGCGTCTCGTCCAGCGCCAGCGCCTGCACGCCGCGCTCGACATGCGCGCCCAGATGCGCGTCGTGAAAGCGAAAGCGCGGCTCGGTCAGCATCCACAAAAGCGGCAACCGGATCCCCAGCGCCATCACCGTGTCAAAGACCCCGATCATGCGGATCGGCACGACCGGGTGGCACAGCGCGGGATCCAGCCGGCCGACCATGCGGTCGCGGCCCTGCCGGTAAAGCTGCCAGGCCTGCTGGACGTTGCGGCGCGTGGCATGGGCATGGGTCAGCAACCCCACCCGCCCGATCATGCCGGCAAGCGAGCGCGCGGCAAAGGCGCCACGGGAATATCCAAAGAAGAACAAGGGATTGCCCGGCCGCCATTCGCGGGCAAGCCAGGCATAGGCACCGCAGATATGCCGCTCCAGCGCCGAGCCCATGGCCAGTTCCGGCAAGGTGCGCCAGGCCTCCCATTGCTGGCCGGGGGCGTAATGCACCGCAAGCGGCACCGGCAGCGCCCCGCATTCGCCCGACAGCAGGGCGTGGATGCGGGCGATGGACGACCTTCGCCCCTCGGTCAGCGAGGCGAAGGTGCCATCCATCAGGACAACCTGGCATATCGGCGGGCGGGATGATTCCATGGTCCGACGCTAGCATGGAAACGCGAAGCGTCGATTAATCCCTATTCAAGCGCGTTCACGGTCAGGTGTGCCATCAACCCGAACCCATTGAAGCGGGTGTTGGTGACGGTCGAATAGGCGCCGGCACCGTGGAAGATGACATAGTCGCCCTCCTGGATATTGGCCGGCAGGGACAGCTCGCCCGGCAGCCGGTCCACCGAATCGCAGGTCGGGCCGAAGATGATGCGCGGCATCGGCTCTTCCTCGCGCGCCGTGCCCTCGGGCGTCAGCACCTGCAGCCGGTCGAGATTGCCGACGATGGGCAGTTCGAACAGCCCGCCATAGACGCCGTCGTTCAGGAACACGTTCTGGCCGTCGCGCACCGCCTTGACGCGGGTGATCAGCGAAAAGGCGTCGGCGCAAAGCCCGCGGCCGGGCTCGCAGACCAGCTGCGGCGCATCGGCGCCGAAGGCCTCGTCGGTCACGCGGCGGATCAGACCGAAGATCGCGGCCAGGTCCGGCTCGACCCCGGTCACGCGATGCGAGGGGAAGCCGCCGCCCACGTTCAGCCGCCGCGCCCTGACGCCGGCCATGGCGCAGATCTCGACCGCGGTGGTGATATAGCTTTCCCAGGCATGCGGATCGACGCATTGCGTGCCCGGATGGAAGGTCAGCGAGGGGATATAGCCGCGCTCCGCCACCGCGCGCAGCAGCTCCGCCGCCAGTTCCGGCGTGGCGCCGAACTTCGAGCCGAAATCATAGGCCGCGCCCAGCACCGGCAGCTTGAAGCGCGGCGAGATCTCGCAATGCTCGGCCGGCACGCGGGCGAAAAGCTTGTCCAGCTCCGAGCGGCTGTCCACCGACCAGGCCTTGATCCCCGCCTCGACGGCATGGGCGATCTCGGCCTGCGAACGCACGGGGTTGTGGTAATGGCGCGCCGCATCCGGGGCCAGCCGGCCGATCAGGTCGATCTCATAGGGCGAGGCCACGTCGAAGCCCTTGATCCCGGCCGCCGAAAGCGTGCGGATCACCGCCTCGTCCGGGTTCGACTTGACCGCATAGGTGACGAGGCCGGGAAAGCCCTGCAGGAACCGCTGGGCGGTGGCGCTCAGGACCGAGGGGGCAAAGACCATCACCGGATTTTCCGGCGCCAGCCTGCGGATGATCTCGGCGGGATTGTTCCAGACGGTCTTGGGGCCGCGGCCCTCGGTCAGTCCCATCGGCATGTCCTTCCTGTGCGCGTGTGGGGGTGCAAACAAGTCTGCGCCCTATGGGTTCCGATTGCTGCAATGAAAAGGGTGGAAATGGGCCGCGACTTCGTTAATATGCCGAAAGCTTCGGCAAATCGACAGGTGGGCGGGTGGACGAACTTGATCGCGGGATTCTGGCCCATCTGGCGCAGGACGCACGCATGTCCGTGGCGGTTCTGGCGCGGCGGCTCAAGGTGGCGCGGTCCACCGTGCAGGCGCGGCTGGAGCGGCTGGAAACCTCGGGCGCCATCGCGGGTTACACGCTGCGGCTGGGCGATTCCGCGCGCGAGCATCGCATCCGCGCCACCTGCCTGCTGACCATCGAGCCGCGCGCCCAGGCGGCGATCCTGGCCCGGCTGCGCAGCCTGCCCGAGGTCGAGCGCATCCATACCACCAGCGGCCGTGTCGATCTTTTGCTGCAACTGGCCGCCATATCGACCAGCCAGCTTGACGATGTGCTGGATCAGATCGGCGGTTTGACCGGCGTCCGCTCCAGCGAGAGCCTGATTCACCTGTCCACCAAGCTGGATCGCGCCGCCTGATCGTGTCCCCTGCGCAACAATGTGACAATCGTGTCGCCGTATTTGCGCTGATCGATGCGTTCCAGTCCGGCGACCGGGCCGGGCGGGGCCGATTCCTCCCAGACCACCATGCCGCCCGGCGCGATCCAGCCGCCGGCCAGCGCCGATTCCAGCGCCCGCTCGCCCAGGCCCTTGCCATAGGGCGGGTCCAGGAAGACCAGCCCATAGGGCGCGCCGCGATTCTCGCCCAGCCTTGTCGCGTCGCGGCGCCAGACATCGGTCACGCCCATGGCGCGGGCCTTGTCGATATTGGCGCGCAACAGCGCCCGCGCCGCCACGCCGTCATCGACGAAGGCCACGCGGGCGGCACCGCGCGACAATGCTTCCAGCCCCAGCGCGCCGGTGCCGGCGAACAGGTCCAAGACCCGCGCACCGGGGATCGGATTGCCATGCGTGCCGTTGATCAGCAGGTTGAAGACCGACTCGCGCACCCGGTCGGTGGTCGGGCGCAGATGCGCCGCCGGATCGCCGGCCCCGATCTCGGCCAGTTTCAGCCCGCGCAGGGTGCCGCCGACGATTCTCATGCCATCAGCGCCTTCAGCTCGGTGGCCTCGGCCACCGCCTCGGGCTCGGGCGAGCGGCCGGCCTCGATCAGCCGCTTGCCGATCATATAGGCGCGGGCATCGTTCAGCGCGTCCACGGCGATCAGCCGGCCGCCCCTGAAATACCAGACCGAGCCGCCATTCGCCGCCGGCCGCGTCACCACCCGGTCGCAACCCAGGTTCAGCCCGGCGATCTGCAGTTTCGCATCGAACTGGTCCGACCAGAACCAGGGCTTGGGCACATAGGGGGCATCGGCGCCCAGCATGTTCGCCGCCACCGCCTCGGCCATGTCGATGGCATTGCCGACGCTTTCCAGCCGCAGCCGCCCCCCCGCTGCCGGAAAGCTGGCGCAATCGCCCGCCGCCCAGATCGACGGGTCCGAGCTGCGGCCAAGCGCATCCACGGCGATGCCGTTGTCGATGGCCAGCCCCGCCGCCTCGGCCAGCGCGGTTTCGGGCGCGATGCCGATGCCGCAGATCACCAGATCGGCCGGCAGGCGGCGGCCGTCGGCCAGTTCCACCCCATCGGCAGCCGTGTCGCCGGTGATACGGGCAATGCCGGTGCCCTCGACGATCTCGACGCCATGGGCGCGGTGCAGGGCGCGGATCATGTCCGCGGTCTCGGGCGCGGCGACACGGCCCAGGATGCGCGGCGCCGCCTCGACCAGCGCGACCTCCAGCCCCAGCTTGCGGGCCACCGCTGCGGCCTCCAGCCCGATATAGCCGCCGCCGATCACCACCAGACGGCGCCCGGCCACCAGCGCCGGCCTGAGGCCCGCGATGTCGGCCAGGTTGCGCACCACATGCACGCCGGGCAGGTCGCCGCCCATCGCGGCCGGCAGGCGGCGCGGACTCGCGCCCAAAGTCAGGGCAAGCTGGTCATAGGGATATTCGCCGCGCTCCGTCGCCACCACGCGGCGGGCGCGGTCGATCCGGACCGCACGCTCGCCCAGGTGCAGGGCGATGCCCTGTTCGTCCCACCAGTCCGGGGCGCGCAGCGTCAGCCGGTCCAGCCCCATCTCGCCCAGCAGATAGGCCTTGGACAAGGGCGGGCGCTGATAGGGGGCAGCCGGCTCGTCGCCGATGAGGGCGATGCCGCCCCCATGCCCCAGCGCGCGCAGTTTCGCCGCCAGAGAGGCCGCCGCCTGCCCCGCGCCAAGGATCACGATGTTCATTCTTCGCCCTCGCTGGTTTGCCCGCGGCGCAGAGCCTATAGTTGCGCCCGGAACGATGCAATTGACGGAGGAACCGCGCATGTCCATCGCAAAAGGCGACAAGCTGCCCGAAGGCAAGCTGCTGAAACTGGGCGCCAATGGCCCCGAGGAAGTGGCCGCCGCCGACCTGGCCCAGGGCCTCGTGGCGATCTTTGCCGTGCCGGGCGCCTATACGCCGACCTGCACCAACGCCCATATGCCCAGCTTCGTGAAAAGCGCCGGCAATTTCCGCGACAAGGGCGTCTCGCGCCTGGTCTGCATCACGGTGAACGACCCCTTCGTGGCCGGCAAATGGGCCGCGGATACCGGCGCGACCGATGCCGGAATCGAGGTGCTGGCCGATGCCGACGGCAGCTTCACCAAGGCGCTGGGGATGAACATCCAGGGTGCAGGCTGGATCAACGGCCGCTCGAAACGCTATGCCATGCTGGTCAACGACGGCACGATCGAAGAGCTTCAGGTCGAAGAAGCGCCCAGCGCCTGCTCGGTTTCCTCGGGCGAATCGCTGCTGGAACTGGTCTGAGGCGCCAGGCGGAACAGCGCCGTGAACTGCTGCGCGGCGCTGCGGTCGCCGCGCAGCCCGATCAGCCCGGCCGAGGCCAGCGCCACCGGCCCCGGCCCATAGACCGCCGCCGCCAGCGCATTGCCCGAACCCTCCAGCACGAAATCCGCCGCCGGCACCCGCGCCGCCCGGACCAGCGGCAACCCGTCCGCCGAAAGCGCGACCTCGAACCCCTCCTTGCCCGAGACGAAGCCGGCGCGCAGCGGTGATCCGGCAGCAGCCGCGCTGTCCACCGTGGCCGAGATCGAGATCATCAGCGCGGAAATGCTGATGAATTTGCGCGGATCGTGCCCCGGCATCACCAGCGCCCAGCGGCACAGCTCGCGCAGCAGCGGATGCAGCGCCCGGCCGGCCTCGGTCAGCGCATAGACCCCCAGCACATCGTCATGCGCCACCACCCCCGCCTGCACCAGCTGGTTCAGGCGCTGGGTCAGCACGCTGGCCGTGACGCCGGGCAGCCCGGCGCGGATCATCTGGAACCGCTTGGGTGCGAACATCAGTTCGCGCACCACCAGCAGCGCCCAGCGGTCGCCGATGAAATTCAACGCATGGGCGCCAAGGCACCCTTCCTCGTAGCGCAGTCGCGAGATCTTGCCAGTGTTAGTCATGTTTCAATATTAACAGTTGCTTTTTAATACTGCAACTGCCAACCTGCGACTCATTGGCGCATCTTGCGCCCGATGAGGAGGAAGAGAGATGACCTACTACTCCGGTTTCCTGCTGCCGGTTCCGACGGCGAACAAGCAGAAATACATCGACATGGCCCAGGGGGCCTGGTCCATGTTCAAGCGCTATGGCGCGCTGCGCATGGTAGAGGCCTGGGGCGTGGACGTGCCCCGCGGCAAGGTCAACGATTTCTACATGTCCACCCAGGCCAAGGACGACGAGACCGTGGTGTTTTCCTGGATCGAATGGCCGGACAAGGCGACCGCGGATGCGGGCTTTGAAAAGATGATGGCCGACCCCGAGATGCAGGGGCCGCCCGAGATGCCCTTCGACGGCATGCGGATGATGTGGGGCGGCTTCGAGCCCATCGTGGACGAGAAAGCCTGAGGGGGCAGCCATGTATCACGGCAAACCCTGCTGGTTCGAGCTCTCCGCCGCCAGGGGCGGGCTCGACGCGGCCGAAAGCTTCTATGGCAAGGTCTTCGGCTGGACCATCGCGGACTCGGGGATGGAAGGCTTTACCTATCGCCTGGCCAGCCATGGCGGCGACATGGTCGCCGGGCTGATGGAAATGCCCGAGGATTGCGCCGAGGTGCCGCCCTTTTGGATGGTCTATTTCGACGTGGACGATGCCGATGCCACCGCGGCCAAGATCAAGGCCCTGGGCGGCTCGGTGTTCCGCGAGCCGGCCGACATTCCCGGTACCGGTCGCTATGCCGTCGTTACCGACCCGCAGGGCGCCACCTTCGGCATCCTGCAACCGGCGCCGATGGACCCGCAGCCTCCGGTCGAATCCGGGGCCTGGAACCAGGGCAAGGAAAGCCACGGCAACTGGATCGAGCTGATGTCCACCGATCCCGGCGCGGGCTTCGACTTCTATGCCGAGCTGTTCGGCTGGACCAAGTCCACCGCCATGGACATGGGCGAGATGGGCACCTACCAGCTATTCGCCTGGCAGGGCACCGATATCGGCGGCATGATGGGGCTGGGCAATGCGCCGGTGCCGTGCTGGCTGCCCTATTTCGGCGTGAACGGCGTCGATGCCGCCATCGCCCGCATCCGCGAGGGGGGCGGCGAGGTGCTGCACGGGCCGATGGAGGTGCCGGGTCCGGCCTTCATCGCGGTGGCGCGCGACCCGCAGGGCGCGCATTTCGCCGTGGTCGGGCCCAAGGACGAAATGTCATGATCCGCGCATCCCTGATCGCGCTCGCCCTCTGGGCCGCACCCGCTGCGGCCCAGGAGGTGACGCCGGAGAGCATCCCCCGCGGCCAGCAGGACTATCACGCCGCAGCCGCCGGGGCCTATCGCCTGGACCCGACGCATTCGGCGGTGCAGGCCCGCGTGCCGCATATGGGCTTTTCGGTCAGCGTCTTCCGCTTCGGCACCGTCTCGGGCCAGCTCGACTGGAACCCGGACGACCCGGCGCAAAGCCGGCTGGAAGCCGAGGTCGAGATCGCCTCGATCATGACCCCGGTCGCGGGCTTTACCGAGATCCTGACCGGCCCGGACTATCTGGACAGCGCGACGAACCCCACCGCACGCTTCATCGCCGACAGCTTCAGCGCGGAGAGCCCGACCAAGGGCACGGTCTCGGGCCAGCTGACGCTGCTGGGCAAGACCCAGCCCGCGACATTCGAGGTGACGCTGATCGGCGCGGGCAAGGGCTATACCGGCGACGAATCCGGCAACCCGATCATCCGCGACCTGATCGGGCTGCATGCCCGGACCGATATCGACCCGCAGGCCCATGGCATGAACGAATTCTTCACCGATCCGATCACCATCGAAATCGACGCCGAGTTCGCCCGGCAGGAGTAAGCCATGACATATGCGATTACGACCTACGACTGGGTGCCGCCCTTTGCGGTCGGCTATGTCCGCGACCTGCGCATCCGCTGGGCCTGCGAGGAAGCCGGCCTGCCCTATCAGATCGAAACCACCAGCGTACGCGAAAAGACCCCGCAGCATTTCGCCCGCCAGCCCTTCGGGCAGGTGCCGATCCTGCGCGACGGCGAACTGTCGCTGTTCGAGAGCGGCGCGATCCTGCTTTACTTGGGCGAACGCTCCGAGGCGCTGATGCCGCGCGAGGCCGCCGCGCGGGCCGAAACGCAGCAATGGCTGATCGCCGCGCTCAACAGCCTTGAACCGGCGGTGATGGCCATGGTGCTGGCGCGGATCTTCGACCAGGATGCAAGGGCCGAGGAACTGGCCCTGCCGCGCCTGCACGAGCGTCTGGGGCAACTGGTCCCGGTGCTGGAAGGGCGGGACTTCATCGCCGCCGGCCGCTTCACCATTGCCGACCTGCTGCTGGCCGATGTGCTGCGCGTGGTGGACAGCGTGGGCGAACTGGCGGTCCATCCGGTGCTTTCCGCCTACATGAACCGCATCACCGCCCGCCCGGCCTTCCGGCGCGCCCATGCCGCGCAGGTCGCGCATTTCGCGCAGGCCGCGTGATGCTGACGCTCTATGGCCACCCGCTGTCCTCCTATACGCAGAAGGTGCTGATCGCACTTTACGAACTGGGGACGGATTTCGAGTTTCGCCATATCGACCTGGGCGACGAGGGCGACCGGGCGCTGATGCGGTCGGTCGAGCCGATGGGCCGGATGCCGGCGCTGCGCGAGGGCGATCTGGTGCTGTCGCAAAGCTCGCTGATGATCGAATGGCTGGACCGGCACCATCCCGGACCGCAGCGCCTGCTGGACCCCGACCCCGACGCCTCGCTGCCGGCGCGGCAATGGGACCGCTTCCTGGATTTCCAGGTCATGCAGATGATGCAGCAGATCGTCGATGCCCGCATCTTCATGGCCGAGGGGGCCGAGGAACGGGTCGCGCCCTTCGCCCGCGGCAAGCTGGACCTGGCCTATGCCGCGCTCGACCGCCATCTGGACGGGCGCGACTGGATCGCGGGCGGCTTCGGCCTGGCCGATTGCGCCGCCATGCCGGCGCTGTTCTATGCCGGCGCCATCCATCCCTTCGCGGATCATCCGCGCCTGACCGGGTATTTCGAGCGGCTGGTGACGCGGCCCTCGGTCCAGCGAGTGATCGAGGGCGCGCGGCCCTTCTATGGCTGGTTCCCGTTCAAGGACGGGATCGCGGCGCGGTTTCTCTAGCGCCTCTTGGCCTTTCGCCGTGGTTTCGCTATCCCCTTTTCGATTCGAGGGGTAAGCGACATGGCCATGGACAAGAATTTCGACGCCGGAACCGCCGAGGCGCGGATCGCGCGGGAATGGGCGGCAAGCAATGCCTTCGCCGCGGGCGCCAATGCGAAGCCGGGGGCGGAAAGCTTCTCGGTGGTGATCCCGCCCCCGAACGTGACCGGCAGCCTGCATATCGGCCACGCGCTGAACAACACGCTGCAGGACATCCTGGTGCGGTGGCACCGGATGCGCGGCTTTGACACGCTCTGGCAGCCGGGCCAGGACCATGCCGGCATCGCCACGCAGATGGTGGTCGAACGCCGCATGGCCGAGCGGCAGGAACCCAACCGCCGCGAGATCGGGCGCGAAGCCTTCCTGCAGAAGGTCTGGGCCTGGAAGCAGGAATCCGGCCATACCATCGTCGAGCAGCTGAAGCGCCTGGGCGCTTCCTGCGACTGGTCGCGCAATGCCTTCACCATGTCCGGCGCCCCCGGCGCCCCCGCGGGCGAGGAAGGCAATTTCCACGATGCCGTCATCAAGGTCTTCGTGGACATGTATGAGAAGGGCCTGATCTATCGCGGCAAGCGGCTGGTCAACTGGGATCCGCATTTCGAGACCGCGATTTCCGACCTCGAGGTCGAGAACCGCGAGGTTCCCGGCCATATGTGGCATTTCAAATATCCGCTGGCCGGCGGCGAGACCTATGAATACGTGGAACGCGACGCCGACGGCAACGTCACCCTGCGCGAGATGCGGGACTATATCAGCATCGCCACCACCCGGCCCGAAACCATGCTGGGCGACGGCGCGGTCGCGGTGCATCCGGACGACGCCCGCTATGCCCCCATCGTCGGCAAGCTTTGCGAGATCCCGGTCGGACCCAAGGAACACCGCCGCCTGATTCCGATCATCACCGACGAATATCCCGACCCGGATTTCGGCTCGGGCGCGGTCAAGATCACCGGCGCGCACGACTTCAACGACTATGCCGTCGCCATGCGCAACGGCATCCCGCTTTACGCGCTGATGGACGGCAAGGGCCAGATGCGCGCCGACGGGCTGAGCTACGAGGAAAGCGCCGAGATCGCCACCCGCGCGGCACGGGGCGAGGACGTGGGCGACGTCTCGAACGTGAACCTGGTGCCCGAGGAATTGCGCGGCCTCGACCGCTACGAGGCGCGGGCGCGGGTGGTCGAGGCGATCACCGAGGAAGGGCTGGCCGTCACCTATCTGCACAAGTCCATCGACAAGGAGACCGGCGCCGAGCATCTGGAGCGCCGGCCGCTGGTCGATGCCAAGCCGATCATGCAGCCCTTCGGCGACCGCTCGGGCGTGGTCATCGAGCCGATGCTGACCGACCAGTGGTTCGTGGACACCGCAAAGATCGTCGGCCCGGCGCTGGAGGCGGTGCGCTCGGGCCAGACCCGCATCCTGCCCGAGCAGCATGAAAAGGTCTATTTCCACTGGCTGGAGAATATCGAGCCCTGGACCATCAGCCGCCAGCTGTGGTGGGGCCACCAGATCCCGGTCTGGTACGGGCTCGACCTGCGGCTGGAAGGCCAGGTCGAGGACGACCATGACGGCGTGCTGGACGAGGTCGAGATCTTCGCCCTGCTGGAAGAAGGCCTGGTGCATCGCGACGAGATCCACCACGCCGCCCCGAGCTTTGCCGAGGTGGTCGAGAAGTTCCGCGATGCCATCGCCGAACTGCCGGTGCCGCTGGAAATGGCCCGGGTGGTCGAGGTCGCCGACCGCGAGGCGGCGGTGGATGCCTTCGCCCAGGGGCTGGCCGATTACAACCTGACCCAGGACCCGACGAAGCTGGTCTATCCGGTCTGGCGCGACCCGGATGTGCTGGACACCTGGTTTTCCTCGGGGCTCTGGCCCATCGGCACGCTGGGCTGGCCCGAGGATACGGCCGAGCTGCGCAGGTATTTCCCGACCTCGGTGCTGGTGACCGGCTTCGACATCATCTTCTTCTGGGTGGCCCGGATGATGATGATGCAGCTGGCCGTGGTCGGGCAGGTGCCGTTCCGCACCGTCTATGTGCATGGGCTGGTGCGCGACGAAAAGGGCGCCAAGATGTCGAAGTCGAAAGGCAACGTCATCGACCCGCTGACCCTGATCGACGAATACGGCGCCGACGCGCTGCGCTTTACCCTGACCAGCATGGCCGCCATGGGCCGCGACCCCAAGCTGGGGCCGAAGCATGTCGAGGCGAACCGCAATTTCGTCACCAAGATCTGGAACGCCACCCGCTTTGCCGAGATGAACGGCGTGCGCGGCGGCGTGGCGCGGCCCCAGCCGCGGCATGTGGTGAATCGCTGGATCATCGGCGAGGTCGCCCGCATCCGGCAGGCCACCGACGAGGCGCTGGAAACGTTCCGCTTCAACGACGCCGCGACCGGGCTTTACGCCTTCGTCTGGGGCAAGGTCTGCGACTGGTATGTCGAGTTCTCCAAGCCCCTGTTCGACGGCGAATATGGCGAGGAAACCCGGGCCACCATGGGCTGGGTGCTGGACCAGTGCTACACGATGCTGCACCCGATCATGCCCTTCGTCACCGAGGAGCTTTGGGCGCTGACCGGGGATCGCCAGCGGATGCTGGTGCATGGCGACTGGCCGGAATACGGGCCCGAGCTGATCGACGCCGAGGCCGACCGGCAGATGAACTGGGTGATCCAGCTCATCGAGGCCATCCGCTCGGCCCGCGCCCAGATCGGCGTGCCGGCCGGCGCCCGTCCCGACCTGATCGTGACCGAGGCCGACGATGCGGCGCGGGCGGCACTGGCCGCCAACGCGCCGCTGATCGAGCGGCTGGCACGGGTGAACGCGCCTGCCGAGGGCGCCATGGGGCCGGGCATGATCTCGGTCGCGGCACTGGGGGCGAGCTTCGCGCTGCCGGTCGGCGAGATGATCGACGTGACGGCCGAAACGGCACGGCTGGAAAAGGCGGCGGGGAAGGCCGAGAAGGATGCCTCGGGCCTGCGCGGGCGGCTGGGCAACCCGCGCTTTGTCGAGAATGCCGAGCCCGAGGTGATCGAGGAGACGCGCGAGAAGCTTGCCGCGCTGGAGGACGATCTGGCCCGCATCCGCGCGGCCCTGGCGCAGCTGGCGGCGATGTGACCCCCGGCTTTTGCGCCGTGCCGGTGGCGCGGTCGCAAGGGTATTTGGGGAACGAAGAAGATCAGGGCCGCTTGGACAGGGCGGCCTTGATGCTTTCGGCAATCATCGCCGGGACTTGCGGGGCAAGGCCCACCGGGGGCAGGACGAGGCCCTGGAAGCCGGCCTGGGAAAGCGCCGCGGGCAGGTCGTCGGTGACGTGCTCGGCCTGGGTGGCAAAGAGCGGCAGGCAGATCGCGCGTTCGGGCAGGTCGCGCGCGGCATCGGCGATGAAGGGGGCTTCCTCGATGAAGCCGCAGGTCGCGGCGGCGGCATACGGGGCGAGGCCGGCGGCGATCCGGCGCGCCGCCTCGGAGGGCGCGCGCGAGCGGCCGGAGCCGTGGGCGGCGACCAGCAGCCGGGTTCCAGCAAGGGGCCAGCCCTGCGTCTCGGCCGCCTGGGCGATCAGGGCGAGGCAAAGCGCAGGCAGGCCGGGGTCGCTGCCGAAGGGCGGCAGGATGCGAGCCTTGGGCGCGCCGGCCAGTGCCAGGCGGCGGGGCAATTCGCTGCGAGTGAACCAGCCCGTCGCCATGAACAGCGGATAGATCAGCGTTTCGTCATCGGCCCGATCCAGCGCGCCGGGCATGGCCAGCGTCGCGCCCCGGACGCAGGCCTGCGGCACCAGCGGCGCGACACGGGCGGCCAGCGCCTCGATGGCCCGTTGCTGCGGAGCGGGGTCGCCGGGCTGGCCATGGGCGACGATGAGGACGTTACGCACGGAAGGCGGCGGCAAAGGGCTCGGGGATGGCGAATGCCTCCAGCGCCCGGGCACGGGCCATGGCCGACATCTTGCGCGCGGTCTTTTCCACGATGCGCTGCAGCTCGTCCGGGTCGCGGCCTTCGGCGAAGGGCCCCATATACCAGCGGATGAAGGTGAAGCAGGCGACGTCTTCCAGCGCCTGCACCTCGCCGTCGCGCTTGATGCCCTGCTTGGTCAGCATCTTCTCGGCGGCAGCGATGTCCTCGTCGCCATAGCCGGCCTCGCGCATGATGCCGGCGATGCGGGCGGCGTGGCGGCGGCCCTGTTCGGTGCGCCAGGCCAGGTAGCCGGCGCGGTCCATCGGATAGGCGTCGCGCGGCAGTTTCCACCGTTCGACATGCTGGCCGCGGCAGGCAACGCGCAGGGGCTCGGAGGCGTCCGGGTAAAGCGCCTGCTGCTCGGCCGTCATGCGCTGGCCATAGAGCAGCGCCTCGGGCCGGCCCTCGGGGTCGAGATGCGGGTCGGCGGCATTGGCCTTGTCGATGGCGTCGAAAGCTTTCTGAAGGCGGGTCATGCGGTCCTCTTTTTGCGCCATCATGCCGCAGCGGCGCGCGGCGTCAACGCGGATTGCCGTCGCGCGGGCGCGAAGCTAGGCTTTCGGCATGGAATGGGGCGAATTCACCTTGGCGCTGGCGACCTTCCTGGGCTCGCATGTCATCCCTGCGCGGCTGCGCGGGCCGCTGGTCGCAAGCCTGGGCAAGCGCGGCTATATCGCCGGCTACAGCCTGCTGTCTCTGGCGCTGCTTTACTGGCTGATCCTGGCGGCGGGCCGGGCGCCCTTTGTCGAGATCTGGCCGCAGGAACCCTGGATGCGCTGGCTGGTCAACCTGGCCATGCCGGTCGCCGTGGCCATGGCGCTCGTGGGGGGCATGGCGGGGCTGATGGGCGGATTTGTTCTGTGGGGCGCGGCGCATCTGCTGGCCAATGGCGACCTGGCGCATGTCGTACTGTTCGGGCTCTTGCTGGCCTATGCGCTGTTCGGCCTGGCGATCAGCCTGCGGCAGGGCGTGGCGCTGCGCCTGACCTGGCCGCGCCTGGCCCTGGCGGCGCTGGCCTGGGCGGCGCTGCTGTATCTGCACCTGCCGGTGATCGGCGTCAGCCCCCTGCCCTGAGCTTGGGCCGGAAGCCGGGAGGAATGCGGTCGCGGCGCTCCAGCATCAGGTCGGCCAGCATCGCGGCGACGGCCGGCGCCATGGCCAGGCCGATCTTGAAGCCGCCATTGGCGACGTAATGGCCCGGTCGCCCCGGCCAGGGCCCGACCAGGGGCGCGCGCGACCCGGCGCGGGGCCGGATGCCGGCCCAGCGGTCGATCACCGGGGCATCCGCCAGCGCCGGGCACAGCGCGCGCGCCTTGTCGATCACCGCCTCGAGCTGTTCGTCCGTCCGCCGGTCCAGCACGTCGCGTTCGGTGGTCGAGCCGATCGCCACCGTTCCATCGGCATGGGGAATGACATGGATCCCGTCGGCAAAGACCTGCGGCTGGTCGCGCAGGTCCAGCNCTGTTCGTCCGTCCGCCGGTCCAGCACGTCGCGTTCGGTGGTCGAGCCGATCGCCACCGTTCCATCGGCATGGGGAATGACATGGATCCCGTCGGCAAAGACCTGCGGCTGGTCGCGCAGGTCCAGCGCCAGCAGCGCCGACTGCCCCTTGACGCCATTGCCGCCAAAGGGTGCCAGCCCCGCCGCCCCGGTGGCCCAGATCGCCGGAGCGTCCGGCGGCGCGGCCTGGCCCTCGACGATCTCGCCGCCCTGGGCACGGATCGCGGCGGCCAGCGCCGCCCCGGCACGGCGCGGGCTGATCCGTGCCGTCAGCCGGTCCACCAGCCACAGCCCCGAGGGCGAGACCGGGACCAGCGCCCCCTGCGGCCGGTCGGTCAGCTCCATCCCCGCCCATTCCGGCCAATAGGCGCGGGCGGCCTTGATCCGCTCGGCCATGCGCGCCTCGGCACCCTGGGCCACGGGCTGAATGCGGCCGGTGCGGGCATAGCCGGGATCGACGCCGCCCGCCGTTCCGACTTCGGCCCACCAATCCGCCGCCTCGATCAGCGCATCCAGCTGCACCTGCTTCTTGTCGTTCCAGTTCTCGGGCGCATGCGGGGCCAGCGCACCGACATGGCCGCCCGAGGCGCCGGCGCCGATCCGCGCCGCCTCGAACAAGCGCACCTTGCGGCCGCGCCGCACCAGTTCCCATGCGCAGGCCAGGCCGAAAATGCCGCCGCCCGCCACCGTGATTTCCCTTGCCATCCGGTCCCTTTCGCCGCATCTGCCCTGCAAGAAGGAGTTAGCGCGAATGCAGCCATCCGACCAGAGCAGCGCCGACCTGGACTGGCGCGAGGGCGCGGTCCCCGTCTCGCGCCGTTTCGACGATCCCTATTTCAGCCTGAACGGCGGGCTGGACGAGACGCGCCACGTCTTCCTGGCCGGCAACGACCTGCCCCAGCGGCTGCGCCCCGGCTTCCATGTCGCGGAACTGGGCTTCGGCACCGGGCTGAACCTGCTGGCGCTGGCGCAACTCGCCACGGTGCCGATCCGCTTTACCAGTTTCGAGGCCTTCCCGATGAGCGTGGGCGAACTGGTCCGCGCCCATGCCGCCTTTCCCGAACTGGCGCCGCTGGCGCGCCAGTTGCGCGACCATTGGCCGCAGCCGCGCTTTACCCTGGGCACCGTCGCGGTCGAGATCATCAAGGCCGATGCCCGCGAGGCGCTGCCCGGCTGGGACGGCCGCGCCGATGCCTGGTTCCTCGACGGCTTCTCGCCGGCCAAGAACCCCGAGCTTTGGGGCGAGGCGCTGATGGCCGAGGTGGCGGCCCATACCGCGCCGGGCGGCACATTCGCGACCTATACCGCGGCCGGCCATGTGCGCCGGGCGCTGGCGGCGGCGGGCTTTGCGGTCAGCCGCACCCCCGGATTCGCCGGCAAGCGCCACATGAGCCGCGGCCGGCTCTAGCGCCGCACCCGCGGGATGCGCGAGGGGGCATAGGTCGGGGCATGCGGCGGCCGGCCATGGGTGCGGCGCCAGAAGCCCGGCCCGCCCCGGCGCAGGAAGACCGGCACCGCCAGCACGATCCCGGCCAGGAAACCGGCGGCATGGGCGACATAGGCCACGCCGTCATCGACCACGGTGGCGCTCGACAAAAGCTGGATGCCGAACCAGGCCAGCAGCAACACCCAGGCCGGCATGGTAAAGCGGCGGATGATGACGATGATGATCGCGATCACGTCGACGCGGGCGCGCGGGAACATCAGCAGGTATCCCCCCATCACCCCGGCGATGGCCCCCGAGGCGCCGACCATGGGAATGTCGCCCATCGGATCGGCGGCGATCTGCCCCGCCGCCGCCGCCAGCCCGCAGGCAAGATAGAAGGCCAGAAAGCCGAAACGGCCCATCTGGTCCTCCAGATTGTCGCCAAACACCCACAGGAACAGCATGTTGCCGGCGATATGCATGATCCCGGCATGCAGGAACATATGCGTCACCAGCCCCCACAGCCACTCGCCTTGCGCGATGGCGGCGGGATAAAGCGCCAACCGGTACCACAGCCCGACCTGCCCGCCCGCCCAGGGCATGGTGATCAGGAACATCGCCACGTTGAGAAGGATCAGCGCATGGGTGACATAGGGCGTGCGCGCCGAGGGGTTATGGTCGCGGATCGGGAACATGCCCGCAGCCTGAAGCATCGCGGTGGTGCACGCAAGCGGCCCTGTTCGGATGGCCGGACCGCGTATAGCATCGGCTGCGAATCGCATCGAGGAGGGGCCGATGACCAGCCTGACCGACCGCAGGAACGCCGCCATCTCGCGCGGGGTGGGCATGACCACGCAAATCTATGCCGAGCGCGCCGAGAATGCCGAGATCTGGGACAAGGACGGCAACCGCTATATCGACTTCGCCGCCGGCATCGCCGTGGTCAATACCGGCCACCGCCACCCGCGGGTCGTCGAGGCGGTCAAGGCCCAGCTCGACCGCTTCACCCATACCTGCCACCAGGTCGTGCCCTATGAGAATTACGTCGCCCTGGCCGAGCGGCTGAACCGGCTCGTCCCCGGCGACGGCCCGAAAAAGACCGCCTTCTACACCACCGGCGCCGAGGCGGTCGAGAATGCGGTCAAGATCGCCCGCCACCATACCGGCCGCGCCGGGGTGGTGGCCTTCGCCGGCGGCTTCCACGGCCGCACCTTCCTGGGCATGTCGCTGACCGGCAAGGTCCAGCCCTACAAGGCCGGGTTCGGGCCGATGATGAACGACATCTGGCACCTGCCCTTCCCCAACCCGCTGCACGGCGTCACGGCCGAGGAGGCGCTGGCGGCGCTGGACCGGCTGTTCAAGGCCGATATCGACCCCTCGCGCGTCGCCGCGATCATCGTCGAGCCGGTGCAGGGCGAGGGCGGCTTCTACGAGGCGCCGGCGGGCTTCATCCAGCGCCTGCGGCAGATCTGCGACCAGTATTCGATCCTGCTGATCGCCGACGAGGTGCAGACCGGCTTCGCCCGCACCGGCAAGCTGTTCGCGATGGAACACCACGGCACCGCCGCCGACATCACCACCATGGCCAAGGGGCTGGGCGGCGGGCTGCCGATCAGCGCCGTCACCGGCCGCGCCGATGTCATGGACAGCCCCGCGCCGGGAGGCCTGGGCGGCACCTATGCCGGCAACCCGCTGGCCGTCGCCGCCGCCCATGCGGTGCTGGACGTGATCGAGGACGAGGGGCTCTGCGACCGCGCCACCCGGCTTGGCCAGCGGCTGAAGCAGCGCCTGGCCGGCATCGCCGAAACCGTGCCGGAAATCGTCGACATCCGCGGCCCCGGCTTCATGAACGCCGTCGAGTTCAACATCGCCGGCACCGACAGGCCCAGCCCGGATTTCGCCAACCGCGTCCGCGAAGAGGCGCTCGCCCGCAAGCTGATCCTGCTGACCTGCGGCGTGCATGGCAACGTGATCCGCTTCCTCGCACCGCTGACCATCCCCGACGCGGTCTTCGACGAGGCGCTGGACATTCTCGAGGACTCGATCCGCGCCGCCCGCGGCTGATCGCGCGCTTTCACCGTTTCGCAAATATCCCTGCGGCAGCGCCCCTGGGGAGCGTCGCTTGGGTGCTTGGAAAACGGAAACAGCCGCAAAACCGGGCCGGGCAGCGGCGCACGCCTTGTTTCCGTTTCTTAGATACCCGCGCGCGGGCGCGGCTGGGCGCTCAGCCCAAGGCCTTGGAGCCCATGGCCAGGAATTTCTGTCGCCGGTCCTTGACCAGTTCGGCGGGCTTCCTGCCGGCCAGTTCGCCCAGCATGACGGCGATCGCCTCGCCCACCGCCGCAATGGTCTCGGCCGGGGCACGCTGCGCGCCGCCCACCGGCTCGGCGATGATCCGGTCGATCACCTCCAGCTTCTTCAGATCCTGCGCCGTCAGCTTCAGCGCATGCGCCGCCTCGCGCATCTTCTCGGCATCCTTCCACAGGATCGAGGCGCAGCCCTCGGGCGAGATCACCGAATAGATCGAATGCTCCAGCATGGCGATGCGGTTCGCCGTGGCAAAGGCCACCGCCCCGCCCGAGCCGCCCTCGCCGATGATGACCGAGACCAGCGGCACGCCGATCTGCAGGCATTTCTCGGTCGCTCGGGCGATGGCCTCGCTTTGCCCGCGTTCCTCGGCACCCTTGCCGGGATAGGCGCCGGGCGTGTCGACCAGGGTGATCACCGGCAGGCGGAAGCGGTCGGCCATGTCCATCAGCCGGATCGCCTTGCGATAGCCCTCGGGCCGGGCCATGCCGAAATTGTGAAAGATGCGCGACTTGGTGTCATTGCCCTTTTCATGGCCGATGACCACGCAGGGCTGGTCCTTGAACCGCGCGAGCCCGCCCATGACCGCGTGATCCTCGCCAAAGGCGCGGTCGCCGGCCAAGGGCGTGTATTCGGTGAAAAGCGCGTCGATGTAATCGCGGCAATGCGGCCGCTCCGGGTGACGGGCGACCTGCGTCTTGCGCCAGGGATCGAGCTGCTTGTAGAGGTCGCGCAGCATCTCCTCGGCCTTGCGGTCCAGCGCCGCCGCCTCCTTCTCCAGATCGACGCCTTCGCCCTTTCGGGCCAGTGCCCGCAGTTCCTCGGCCTTGCCCTCAAGATCGGCAAGGGGCTTTTCGAACTCCAGGTAAGTCATGCAGGGCTCCGCGCTGTCATCCGGTCGTCTGGTCCGCGCCCTATATGATCGCCGCGGGACGGGATTGCAACGTCAGCCTTGCCACCGCGACAGCGCGTCCTCGTCCTCGGCACGGGCCTCGACCCAGGCGCCGGGGCCGTCGGGGCCGATCTCGCGCTTCCAGAAGGGGGCGCGGGATTTCAGCCAGTCCATCAGGTATTCCGCCGCCTGGAAGGCCGCAACGCGGTGGCGGGCGGCGGTGGCGACCATCATGATCGGCTCGCCCGCCGCCAGCCGGCCATGGCGGTGCAGGATGCGCCAGTCGTCCAGCGCAAAGCGCCGCGCCGCCTCCTCGCCATAGGCTTGCAGCGCCTTCTCGGTCATGCCGGGGTAATGCTCGATCTCCAGCGCCACCAGCCGGCCGCCCTCGTCGCGCACCAGGCCGGTGAAGGTGACGACCGCGCCGGACCCCGCGCCGAAACCCGCCAGTTCGGCGCCCAGGTCGAAAGGCGCGCTCTGGACCCGGGCCGACATCTCAGCCCCCGGTCATCGGCGGGAAGAAGGCAACCTCGCGCGCCCCCGCCAGCGGCGCGTCCAGGTCGGCCAGTTCCTGGTCGACGGCCACGCGCACCGCCGACAGGTCGGCCAGCGCCGCCGCGTGCCATTCGTCCATGGCGGCAAGCTCGGCAACCAGCTCGCGCACGGTCGCGGCCCCGGTCTCGATCCGCTCGCGCGGCTGGCCGATGCGTTCGCGCAGCCAGGCGAAATACAGCACGTCAAGCGCCATGGTCATCCCTCAGGAAGGGCCGGGCCTTGGCGAAATAGTCCCAGCCGGTGATCGCGGTCAGCACCGCGGCGATCCAGATCAGCGCCAGCCCGGCCTGCGTTGCCAGGTCCGACCAGCTGTCGGACCAGGGCAGGCTGGTCTCGCCCACCAGCGGCGGGTGGCCGGTTTCATAATAGTTCAGCCCGGTGCCCAGGAAAAGCACGGCGATGGCCACCATCTGCGCCGTGGTCTTCCACTTGGCAAGCTTCGTGACCTTCAGCAACCGGGCCTTGTCGCCCAGGAATTCGCGCAGGCCCGAAACGAAGACCTCGCGGAACAGGATCACCGTCGCGGGCAGGATCAGCCAGGGGTTCATGCCGGAATAGCCGGTGATCACCACCACGGCGATGATGACCATGGCCTTGTCGGCGATCGGGTCCATGGCGGCGCCGAAGCGGCTTTCCTGGCCCCAGGCGCGGGCCAGGTAGCCGTCGAACCAATCGGTCACGGCCGCGACCAGGAACAGCGCCAGCGCCGCGAAATCGGCGAATGGCCGGCTGAGGAAGAAGAACATCAGCGGAACCAGCGGCGCGGCCGCAAGTCGCAGAACGGTCAGGATATTGGGCAAGGTCCAGCGCATGGGGGCAATCTAGGCTTTCGGCGCGGCGGGGGGAAGAGGCCCCGAGGCCATCGGCCGCATCCCCGCGTCACGCCGGATGCCCCTGCCCCCCTGCGCCATGGTCATGGGCGCAGAGCGCATGGTTGCCCAGGACCTCGATCACCCGGCAATCGGCGATGGTGCCGCAGGCGCAATGCGCCAGCATGCGCTGCAATTCGTCGCGCAGCGCGCCCAGCCGGGCGATCCTGGCCTCGACCGCCGCCAGCTGGCGCCGGGCGATCTGGTCGGCGGCGGTGCAGGGCTGGCCGGGATGGTCCGACAGGCTCAGCAGTTCGCGGATCGCCTCCAGCGGAAAGCCCAGGTCGCGGGCATGGCGGATGAAGGCCAGCCGCTCTTGCGCCTTGGGCGTGTAAAGCCGCTGGTTGCCCGCCGTGCGCTCGGGCGGGGGCAAAAGGCCGATCTGCTCGTAATAGCGGATCGTGGGCACCTTGACGCCGGTGGCCTTGGCCAGCTTGCCGATGGCGATCATGAAAAAACCCCCTTGAAGCTATAGTCGCTAGAGGAATTAGGGTTCCGAATCATCGAAAGGCAATACCCCGCGCAGCGGCGCGGGCAGAAGAAGGATGATGGGTATGGAACAGGCACAGCGGCGCGAATGGACGGTGACGGGCATGGATTGCGCCTCGTGCAGCGCCAAGGTCATGCGCGCGGTCGAGCGGCTGCCCGGCGTCAGCGAGGTCAGCGTCGCCCTGATGGCCGAGCGGCTGGCGCTGACCCTGACGCCCGGTACCACAGCCGAAGCCGAGATCGAGGGGGTGGTGCGCAAGCTGGGCTACAACATCGCGCCCAAGGGGCCAGGGGCACCCGGCCCGGCGCTGCCGGATGCGCCCGCCGCGGCATCGCACCCCGGCGTCCCCGTCCGCCCGGATCGCGGCGAAAGCTGGCACCGGACCGGCAAGGGCCGGCTGGTGATCCTGACCGGCCTGCTGCTGGCGGTCGCCTGGGGCCTTGAACTGCTGGCCCCGGCGGCGGCCGGCCAATGGGCTTTCCTGGCCGCCTGCCTGATCGGCGTTGCCCCGGTGACGCGCCGCGCCCTTGCCGCGTTGCGCATGGGCCAGCCCTTCACCATCGAGGCGCTGATGACCATCGCGGCCCTTGGCGCGCTGGTGATCGGCGCGGCACAGGAAGCCGCGCTGGTGGTGTTCCTGTTCGCCCTGGGCGAGCTGCTGGAGGGCGTCGCCGCCGGCAAGGCGCGCGACGGCATCCGGGCGCTGGCCGACCTGGTGCCGCGAACCGCGCTGCTGGAAATCGACGGCGGCGGCACCCGCGAAATTCCCGCCGACCGGCTGGCGATCGGCCAGGTCGTTCTGGTCCGGCCTGGCGACCGCATCCCCGCCGATGGCGAGATCGTCGCCGGCATCAGCGGCCTGGACGAAAGCCCCGTGACCGGCGAAAGCCTGCCCCGCAGCCGCGGGCCGGGCGAGCCGGTCCTTGCCGGCTCGATCAATACCGAGGCGGCGCTGCGCATCCGCGTCACCCGCGCGCCCTCGGACAACACCATCGCCCGCATCATCCGCCTGGTCGAGCAGGCCGAGGAATCCCGCGCCCCGACCGAGCGGTTCATCGACCGCTTCAGCCGCTGGTACATGCCCGCCGTGGTGGCGGCCGCCGCGCTGGCCATGCTGGTCCCGCCGCTGGGCTTCGGCGCCGATTGGGACACCTGGATCTATCGCGGGCTGGCGCTGCTGCTGATCGGCTGCCCCTGCGCGCTGGTGATCTCGGTCCCGGCCTCGATCGCCTCGGCGCTGTCCTCGGGCGCGCGGCGCGGCCTGCTGATGAAGGGCGGCGCGGTGATCGAGGCGGCGGCCCATGTCCGGCACCTGGCCTTTGACAAGACCGGCACGCTGACCCTGGGCCGGCCGGCGGTGGTGCGCATCCTGCCCGCCCCCGGCGTGACCGAGGCCGCGCTGCTGGCCGCCGCCGCCGGGGTCGAAGCCGGCTCCAGCCACCCGCTGGCCCAGGCCATCCTGCGCCGGGCGGCCGAGGCGGGGATCGCGCCGCTGCCTGCCCATGCCGCCCGCGCCCTGCCCGGCCAGGGGGTCGAGGCCATGCTGGGCCAGACCCGCGCCTGGGTCGCCGCGCCCCGGCATGCCGCGGCGATGGGCGGGCTGCGTGACGCGTCCGAAGCCGAAGGGATGGAGGCCCAGGGCATGACCGTGGTGGCCGTCTTCGACCAGCACCGGCCGCTGGGCCTGATCGCCCTGCGCGACGAGCCGCGCCCCGATGCCGCCGAGGCGCTGCGGCAGCTGAAGGCCATGGGGATCGAGGCGACCATGCTGACCGGCGACAATCCCCGCACCGCCCAGGCCATCGCCGGCGCGCTGGGGCTCGGCTTCCGGGCCGGGATGCTGCCCGCCGACAAGCTGGAAGCGATCCGCGACATGGCCGCGCAGGGGGGCGTGATGATGATCGGCGACGGCATCAACGACGCCCCGGCCCTGAAGCAGGCCAGCGTCGGCGTCGCCATGGGCTCGGGCACCGACGTGGCGCTGGAGACGGCGGATGCTGCGATCCTGCGCGACCGGGTGACGGATGTGCCGGCGCTGATCCGTCTGGCGCGGACCACGATGGCCAATATCCGCCAGAACATCGCCATCGCGCTGGGGCTGAAGGCGGTGTTTCTGGTCACATCGGTCCTGGGCATCACCGGGCTGTGGATCGCGATCCTGGCCGATACCGGCGCGACGGTGCTGGTGACGCTGAACGCGCTGCGCCTGCTGGGCCACGATCCCGGCAAGGCGGGCTGAGGCCGACGCGCCGGAGGGGCGGGCCGCTTGGCGATCCGCCCGAGGGCCAAGCGCCGTGCCGCCAGCCCGGATATCCGGGCCGCAGCGGAGTTCGATTGCTAGGGCGGTTGCACAAAGGGGGCGCCCGTTCTCCCCGGACTGTCAAGCCGGACGATTGCCGTATCTTCGTTCGACGCGTCATGGGCACCCGAAGCCGGACGGCAATGCGATGGCCCGCTTGGCGCCGCCAAAGGCGGCGGGCCGCGCGCCGGGCGGCCTAGCCGATCCGGCGCTGAACTGATGCCCGCCGCTTCGGCGTCCAGAGCGGGCAAGAAGGCTTCTAGACGCGCCACGAATCTGACATCTCGATCCGGCTCGCTTCCGGGCTACACGGGTCGTTGAACACCCAGCGAAATCCAGCGGCATCTTTTTTCCGGCTGTCGAGGCCAGCCTGGGGTGACGCGCGGCGGCATCCGCCCAAGCGGCTGATATTTCATCGAAATGTGCGAGAGAATTGGTGGAGCCGAGGGGAATCGAACCCCTGGCCTCATCATTGCGAACGATGCGCTCTACCAACTGAGCTACGGCCCCATCGGCGTGCTATCTCGCCCAAGCGCCGGGGCTTGTCAAGGCCGCTTTCGCGGCTTTTCGCAAGCCCCCGCAAAGACCCCCGCCCGAACGGGGCGGGGGCAGGTGCATCACTCGGCCGCCTCGGCATAATCCGCAACCGGCGGGCAGGTGCATACCAGGTTGCGATCGCCATAGGCATTGTCCACCCGCCCGACCGGAGGCCAGTATTTGTCCACCCGGAAGGCGCCCGGCGGGAAGCAGCCCTGCTCGCGCGAATAGGCGCGGTCCCAGTCGGCGACCAGATCCTCGACCGTATGCGGCGCGTGGCGCAGCGGGCTAGCCTCGGCGCCGATCCGGCCCTCGGCGATCTCGGTGATCTCGTCGCGGATGGCCAGGAAGGCGGTGATCAGACGGTCGATCTCGGCCTTGGTCTCCGATTCGGTCGGCTCGACCATCAGCGTGCCGGCGACCGGCCAGCTCATCGTCGGCGCGTGGAAACCGTTGTCGATCAGCCGCTTGGCGATGTCGTCCACGGTCACGCCATGCTCTTGGAAAGGCCGCATGTCCAGGATGCATTCATGCGCCACCCGGCCGCGATTGCCCATGAACAGCACCGGATAGGCGCCGGCCAGGCGGCTGGCGACATAGTTCGCGTTCAGGATCGCGACCCGCGTCGCCTGGGTCAGCCCCGCGCCGCCCATCATCAGGATATAGGCCCAGGAGATCAGCAGGATCGAGGCCGAGCCCCAGGGCGCCGCCGAGACCGCGCCCGACCCCGTCCGCGGGTCGGCGGGCAGGAAGGGCGCCAGATGCGCCTTGACCCCGATCGGCCCCATGCCGGGACCGCCGCCGCCATGCGGGATGGCAAAGGTCTTGTGCAGGTTCAGGTGGCTGACATCGCCGCCGATCTCTCCGGGCTTCACCAGGCCGACCAGCGCATTCATGTTGGCGCCGTCGATATAGACTTGGCCGCCATGCTCATGGGTGATGCGGCAGACCTCGCGCAGGGTGTCCTCGAAGACGCCATGGGTCGAGGGATAGGTGATCATCACCGCCGCCAGCCGGTCGCCGGCCTTCGCGGCCTTGTCGGCGAAATCCTCCAGGTCGATATCGCCGTTCGGGGCCGATTTCACCACCACGACCTTCATCCCCGCCATCTGCGCGCTGGCCGGGTTGGTGCCATGCGCGGAAACCGGGATCAGGCAGATATCGCGATCCTCGCCGCGCGCCTTGTGATAGGCGGCGATGGTCAGCAGGCCGGCATATTCCCCCTGCGCGCCGCTGTTCGGCTGCAGCGAGAACGCGTCATAGCCGGTGATCTGGCACAGCTTCTCGGTCAGGTCGGCAAAGACCTCGTGATAGCCGGCGGCCTGGTCCTCGGGCGCAAAGGGATGCAGCGCACCGAACTCGGGCCAGGTGATCGGCATCATCTCGGCCGCCGCGTTCAGCTTCATCGTGCAGCTGCCCAGCGGGATCATCGCCCGGTCCAGCGCCAGGTCGCGGTCCGACAGGCGGCGCATATAGCGCATCATCTCGGATTCCGCCCGGTTCATGTGAAAGACCGGATGGGTCAGGTAGTCACTTTCGCGGATCAGCGCCTCGGGGATCGCCGGCGCCTGGGCCGGCGCGGCCGGATCGCTGATGCCGAACGCGTCCAGCACCCGGGCGATCACATCCGCATCCGTGGTCTCGTCGACCGAGATGCCGACCCGGTCGCGCCCGACCCTGCGCAGGTTGATGCCGCGATGCCGGGCGGCGGCCAGGATCCCCGCCTGCCCCACGCCCACCCGCACGGTGATGGTGTCGAAGAATGCCTCGGGCTGGACCTCGGCCCCGGCGGCGCGCAGGGCATCGGCCAGCGTCACCGCGTTCAGATGCACCCGCTGGGCAATGGCGCGCAGGCCCACCGGGCCGTGGAACACGGCGTAGAAGCTGGCCATCACCGCCAGCAGCGCCTGGGCGGTGCAGACATTCGAGGTCGCCTTCTCGCGCCGGATATGCTGCTCGCGGGTCTGCAGCGACAGGCGATAGGCACGGTTGCCCTTGGCATCGATGGACACGCCGACGATGCGGCCGGGCATGGCGCGCTTCATCTCGTCGCGGCAGGCCATGAAGCCGGCATGCGGCCCGCCATAACCCATCGGCACGCCGAACCGCTGGGCCGAGCCCACGGCGATGTCCGCTCCCATCGCCCCCGGCTCCTTCAGCACGCAAAGCGCCAAAAGGTCGGTGGCCATGATCGCCACCGCGCCCGCCGCATGCAGCGCGGCGATCTCGGCGGTATAGTCCCGGACCTCGCCGAAGGTGCCCGGATACTGGAAGATGGCGCCGAAGACCTGCGAGGGGTCGCAGCTGCTACCGCGGATGATCTCGATGCCCAGGGGCGCGGCGCGGGTCTCGATCACGGCGACGGTCTGCGGATGCAGGTTCTCGCTGACGAAGAAGGCGCGGGCCTTGGACTTCGCCGCACGCTGCGCCATGGCCATGGCCTCGGCAGCGGCGGTCGCCTCGTCCAGCAGGCTGGCATTGGCCACCGGCAGCCCAGTCAGGTCCGCGACCATGGTCTGGAAGTTCAGCAGCGCCTCCAGCCGGCCCTGGGCGATCTCGGGCTGGTAGGGGGTATAGGCGGTATACCAGGCCGGGTTCTCCAGGATATTGCGCTGAATCGCCGGCGGGGTCACGGTGCCGTAATAGCCCTGCCCGATCAGGCTGGTCATCACCTTGTTCTTCGCCGCCACCTCGCGCATGCGCTGAAGCAGCGCCGCCTCGGACAGCGCCGGCCAGTCCAGGGCCTCGGCCTGCCGGATGCTCGCCGGCACGGTCTGGCCGATCAGCTCCTCCAGCGTCTCGGCGCCCACGACCTTCAGCATCGCCGCCATCTCGGCCGGAGAAGGCCCGATGTGACGGCGATTGGCGAAATCGTCGGGATTATAGTCGGTCGGGGTCCATTTACCCATCACTGGCCTCGATGCGTCAGAATGTTCACAAGCATTGCCTTCGGGATCGCACGGGCCGGGAACGCCCCGCCTTTCTCCGTTTTCCAAATACCCTCGGGGGGTCCGGGGGGCGAAGCGCCCCCGGCTTCCGCCGGGCCGCAAGGCCCGGCAGCTTCAGCCGATCAGCGCCTGGTAGCCCGCCTCGTCCAGGAAGCCGGACAGGTCGACCGAGGCCGGCTTGATGCGAAAGAACCAGGCCGCCATCGGATCCTCGTTCACCGCGCCGGGCGCATCGGGCAGCGCCTCGTTGACGGCGGTGATGACGCCGGCGACCGGGGCCACGATGTCCGAGGCCGCCTTGACCGATTCGATCACCACGATCTCCTCGCCCGCCTCGACCTCGCGGCCGACCTCGGGCAATTCGACGAAGACGACGTCGCCCAGCTGCTCGCTGGCATGCGCCGTGATGCCGACGACGATCTCGTCGCCGTCCTGTTTCAGCCATTCGTGGTCTTCGGTGTATTTCAGCATGCCTGGCCTCTCAGCGCCTGTAGCTTGGTTGATGGAAAGGAAGCGGAGTAATCGTCACCGGAATGCGCTTGCCGCGCAACTCGGCCCAAAGGGTCGCGCCGGGGACAAGCCCGGCGGGCAGGATCGCCATGGCGATCGGCCCGCCGACCGAGGGGCCGAAACCGCCCGAGCAGACCGTGCCGACCGCCGCGCCGCCCTCGGCCACGTCGAAGATCTCGACCCCCTCGCGGATGGGCGCACGACCCTCGGGGCGCAGGCCCATGCGGCCGCGGGCGGGGCCTTCGGCCAGTTCCGCCAGCACGGAATCCGCGCCGGGAAAGCCGCCCGCACGCGCGCCGCCGGCGCGCCGCACCTTGGGAATCGACCAGCCCAGACCCGCCTCGCCCGGCAGGGTTGAGCCGTCCATGTCATGGCCGTAAAGCGGCATCCCGGCCTCCAGCCGCAGGCTGTCGCGGGCGCCCAGCCCGATGGGCGCCACCTCGGGCTCGGCCAGCAGCGCCTCGGCGAAGGCGACCGTGCGATCCCCGGGCACGGAAATCTCGAACCCGTCCTCGCCGGTATAGCCCGAACGGCTGACCCAGAGCGTGGCGCCATGCCAGTCGAACTCGGCCACGTCCATGAAGCGCATCGCCGCCACGCCGGGCACCAGCCGCGCCAGCACCGCCTCGGCCTCGGGCCCCTGCAGCGCCAGCAGCCCGCGATCCGTCACCGGCTCGACCGAGATGCCGGCGGCTTCCAGCCGGCGCAGATGGGCGATGTCCTGCTCGGCGCAAGCGGCGTTCACCACCAGCAACAGGTGGTCGCCCTTGTTGGCGATCATCAGGTCGTCGAGGATGCCGCCCGAGTCATTGGTGAACAGGCCGTAACGCTGCCGGCCCTCGGCCAGCCCGGTGATATCGGCGGGCACCAGCGTCTCCAGCGCCTCGGCCACGCCGGGGCCGCGCAGGATCACCTGGCCCATGTGGCTGACGTCGAACAGGCCGGCATGGGCGCGGGTATGCAGGTGCTCGTTCAGCACGCCCATCGGATATTGCACCGGCATTTCCCAGCCGGCAAAGGGCACCATCTTCGCGCCGCGCGAAAGGTGCAGGTCGTATAGCATCGTGCGCCGAAGCTCGGCCATGGGCATCCCCTGTCTTGCGGACGGACCGATCCCGCCCGGTTAGATGCCCCCTCTGTCCCTACCCCGAAACGGGGGCGCCTGAGATCGTTATCCCTTCGGCGGGCGGCATCTGCCGCCTCTCTCCAGAGCGTACATTGGAAAACGGTCCCTTTGCCTGAGAGATTCCCGGGGCGGTTGCTCCTTCGGCCCTGGCATTTCGCCAATGTCTCCCGATTTCCGACCTTCGTCGTATCCGGGCGGCAGGATTCTGGCAAGAGCCTTCTGTCGCCCGGTTTTTCAGACCGTGACGTTCAGCGCGCCCCCGTCCAGCAGGATGTTCTGCCCGACCATGAACCGCGCCTGCTGGCTGCACAGGAAGGCGCAGGCGGCGCCGAAATCCTCGGGCCGGCCATAGCTGCGGGTCGGAATTGTCGCCTCGCGCCGGCGCCGGGCCTCGTCCAGGTCGATGCCCTCGGCCCTGGCCACGCCCGAATCGAGGCTCACGGCGCGGTCGGTGGCATGGATGCCCGGCAGCAGGTTGTTCACCACCACGCCATGCGGCGCCACCTGCCGCGACATGCCGGCAACAAAGCCGGTCAGCCCGGCGCGGGCGGTGTTCGACAGGCCCAGCACCGCGATGGGCGAGCGCACCGATTGCGAGGTGATATTGACCACCCGGCCCCAGCCGCGCTCCATCATGCCGGGCACCAGCGCCTGCATCAGCGCGATGGCGGTCAGCATGTTGGCGTCGATGGCCTTGATGAAATCATCGCGCGACCAGTCGGTCCAGCTGCCGGGCGGCGGGCCGCCGGCATTGTTGACCAGGATGTCGGCCTGCCCGCCCAGGGCCTCCAGCACGGCGGCGCGGCCCGCCTCGGTGGTGATGTCGGCGGCGACCGGCGTGACCGAAACGCCGTGCCGCGCCGCGATCTCCTGCGCGGCGGCCTCCAGCGTCTCGGCGCCGCGGGCGTTGACGACCAGATCGACCCCGGCCTCGGCCAGGGCCTCGGCGCAGGCCCGGCCCAGCCCCTTCGACGCGGCGCAGACAAGGCCCCGCTTGCCCCTGATCCCCAGATCCATGGCTTCCCTCCTGTTCAGCTTGCCGCCAAGGAAGCGCGGGGCGCGCGGATTGTCCAGTTCAGAAGCAGAGGATCTCGGCCTCGGCCTCGGCGCGGCGGAAATTGGCAACGATGTCGTTGACGGCAATGCCCTGGCGAAAGATGCCGGCGCGCTCGCCCGGCGTCTGGCGCATGGCCAGCACCGTCTCGGCCTTGACGTAGTCTTCATAGGGCAGGATCTCGGCGATCTGGTCGATGGCGCAGCTGCATCGCTCCAGCATCTCGCGGGTCTGGCCGTTCGTCGCCATGCAGACGAAGACATAATCGGCCCGCGCATTGGTCGGATAGTCGTTTATCGCCTGCGCCCCGGCCATGCCGGCCGAAAGCGTCAGGGCTGCCGTCAGGGTTGCCCGCATCATTTCAACACCATCTCGCTGTGATAGGCCGGCCGTCCGCCGGCCAGCGGGCCGGTCCCGGCCTGCATGCGCCGGATCGGCCGCTTCGGATCGCCCAGGGTAAAGCGCAGCTCCAGCGTGTCGAAGCCGGCCATGCGCCCGCGGTTCTCGTCCTGTGCGAAAGGCGCGAAGACGGCGACGGTCGCCCCGCCCTCGCGCCGGACCTCGCCGCCGCGGAACAGCGCGTCCTTCAGCCGGTTGCGGATATAGAACGGGCTGCCGCCGGTCAGCGCCGCCATGTCCCGCGCGGTGGTTTCCAGAAAGAAGATCAGCGCCGGATCGCCGCCCGAGACCGGGAAGGGGCCGATCCTGCGGGTGATGCGCGCCGTCTGCTCGGTCAGTTCCAGCGCCGGCTGGCCGTCCGCGGCGTCGGGGACGGCGGCCAGTGTCACGGTGCCCGCGCCCGCGGGCGCAAAGCCCTCGGCCTCGGGCCCGGTCTGGCGCAGCGTCCAGACCAGCGGTCCCTGCGACAGATCCCAGGGGCCGCGCTCGGCAAAGACCAGGTCGCCCGCCTCGCCCGCCGCAAGCGGGCCGGCCAGCAATCCGATCAGCGCCAGGGCTTGCAAGACTTTCATCCCGGTCCTTTCCTCCCTGTCTGCGACCCTGCCCCCGTCCGGGCCGCGGCGAAAGCCCGCCGCCGGCTGCCTGCTGCTTTGGTCTTAGGCCAGCATCCGCTGCAGCATGGCTTGCAGATCCTCGGGGCGCACGGGCTTTTCCAGCACCGGCACGCCCATCTTCTGGCAGACGCTGCCCAGTTCCGGCCCCCGTCGGGCCGAGACCACGATGGCCGGCACCGCCTGCCCCGCCGCCTTGCGCAGGGCGGCGATGGCCTGCAGGCCGGTATCGCCGTTGTCGAGGTTATAATCGGCGATCACCACGTCCGGCGGCTCGTCGCCCATCTGCGCCAGCGCCTCGGCAATGCCGCCCGAGACGCGGGCCACCATGCCCAGCCGGTCCTGCAGCACCAGTTGCAGGGCGCGGCGCATGGCGTCGTCATTCTCGACCACCAGCGCCACCCGGCCGCGCAGATGCGGGCCCTGGCCGGCGCCCTCGGGCCGCGCGGCCTCGCATCCCGGCGCCACCAGCGGCAGGCTGACGCGAAACACGGTGCCGCGCCCCGGCTCGCTGTCCATGGCGATGGGATGGCCCAGCTTGGCGCAGGCGCGGCGCACGATGGACAGGCCCAGCCCCATGCCCGGCACCCCGCCGTCGCGCCCGATGCGCTGGAATTCGTCGAAGATGCGGGCGCGGTCGGCGGCGGCGATGCCGATGCCGGTGTCGTAGATCTCCAGCCAGGCGCGCTCGCCGCGCTTGCGCACGCCGACCAGCACGCCGCCGCGGTCGGTATACTTGATCGCGTTCGAAACCAGGTTCTGCGCGATGCGCCGCAGAAAGGTCGGATCGCTTTCCACCACCACCGTTGTCGGCGCAAAGCTGAGCCGCAGTTCCTTGGCCTCGGCCATCGGCGCATATTCGACGGCAAGGCGGCGAAACAGATCGCCCAGATCGACCGGCTTGCGCTGGAACTCGATACGCTGGCTGTCCAGCCGCGAGATGTCCAGCACCGCGTGCATCAGCTCCTCGACCGATTCGAAGGCGCCGGTCAGGCGGCCGGTCAGTTCGCGCTGGAACTCGTCCAGCTGCGTGTCCTTCAGCGCCGAGAGAAACAGCTTGGCGGCGGACAGCGGCTGCAACAGGTCGTGGCTTGCCGCGCGCAGGAAACGGGTCTTGGAGCGGTTGGCCTCCTCGGCCGAGGCGCGGGCGACGGCCAGTTCGCGGTTGCGCTCCGACAGGTCGGCCAGCGCCTGTTCCAGCTCGCGGGTGCGGACCTGCACCTCCTGCTCCAGCGCCACGGCGGCCTGGAACATCGACCAGGCCGAGCCGCGGCTTTCCTCCAGCCGGTCGATGCGCTCGACCAGCACATCGGCGATGCGCGTCAGCTTCTCGACCCGTCGGGCGGGGGGATCGTCGTCGCGCAGGAACATGGTTCAGCCGGGCTCGGGGGGCATCAGCGCCATGCCGACAAAGGTCTGGTTCACATGCATGCCGCTGTGCTGCTCGCCATAGGTGTTGAAGCCGGCGACGCGATAGCGCGCCAGCAATTCCGACATCTGCCCGTCCATGCCGGCGCGTTCCAGCGCCAGCCGCCGCAGCACGCAGTCGAAGCCCAGCACCATCAGCGGCGGCCGCGGCAGCGCGTCCAGCGCCTCGGCAAAGCCGCGCGTCATGTCCATCGCCCGGCCCAGCGTCAGGATGTTGCCTGCCTCGATCCCGGAAAGAAGCTGCAAGCCGCCCTCGGGGGTGATGGCGCGGATGGCGCGGACGTGATGGCGCCGCCCGGTGCGCAGCAGCAGGGGATGGCGGGCGAATTCCGTGGGCGTCAGCGCCTCGACCGGGATGCCGGCCAGCCGGGCATATTCCTGGGCCGCCGGCTCGCCGTTCAGCTCCGTGATGACGCGGTTGTGGCGGTCGGCGGCCGTCACCACGGCGCGGCGGTCGGTCGGGCTGAAATGCGAGAACGAGACCTCGGCCGCCGCCAGATCGGTCTCGACCAGCAAAAACAGCGCCGCGCCGGGATGCGCGGTGCCGTCGACCATCTGGCAGGTCGGCTCGAAGCGCATGCCCTCGGCGCTGGAGCCGCCGACGATGGGCAGGCCGGGGATCGCCGCATCCAGCGTCGCGGTCAGCACGTCCTCCTGCCGGGCCAGCGCATCGGCCAGCAGCACGCCGAAGCTGGAGCGCCGCAGGTCGGGGCGGAAATCGGCGTGAAAGCGGCGCAGCGTCGCCATCCATTCCGACACCGGCACCAGCGCCTGGTCGCGCAGCACGCAGACCCCGACCCGGAAGCTGGCCGAGGGAAAGCCCAGCGCCGTCACCGTCCGCGCGCAATAGCCGGCGGGGCCGATCTCGCCGACCGAGGAGCAGCCGACGACCCGGCAGCCCTCGCCCAGCAGCTCGCGCAGCGCGGCGCCCAGGGCGGGCAGCCCCTCGGCCGGCATGCCGAACAGCAGGACCAGCGCCGGGCGCAGGGGCGCCATGGCCGCGGCGATGCGCCGGGCGGTATCCGCGCCGGCGGCAGGCACCGAGACGGCGATGGGCGCGGGCGGCGGCACGGCCGGCTGCGCCCCGGACCGTGCGCCCGGCCAGGGTTCGGGCGAGGCCGCGCTCATGCCGGTTCGAACAGCCTGACGCTGTTGGCCAGCAGCACCGCCTGGGTGCGGCGCCGGGCGTTGATCTTGGACATGATCGCGGTGATATGGGTCTTGACCGTCGCCTCGGCGATGGACAGCTCGTAGCTGATTTCCTTGTTCGCCTTGCCCTGGCAGATCAGCCGCAGGATCTTCATCTGCTGCGGCGTCAGCGTGGCGAAGCGGCGGGCCAGTTCGGCGCGGGCCGCGTCCTCCTCGCCGGCATGGTCGGGCTGGTAGCTGTCGGGCGTCACCCGCTCGCCCTCCCACATGCGGCGCAGGCTGTCCACCAGCGCCTCGCGGCCCAGCGACTTGCTGATATAGCCCTGCGCCCCGGCCGCCATCGCGGCCGAGATCATGGCGTTTTCCAGGTCGGCCGAGATCATGGTGATCGGCACGTCCGGGATCTGGCGGCGCAGCGTCACCAGCCCCTCGGCACCCCTGGCATCGGGCAGGTTCAGGTCCAGGATCACCGCGTCGGGCGCGCCCTGGTTGCGGATCTGTTCCAGCGCGGCGGCAAGGCTGCGGGCAGTGCGCACGTTCCTGAGCCCGAAGCTGATCTTCAGCGTCAGGGCCAGCGCATCGCACATCAGCGGATGGTCGTCCACGATCAGGATCTCGCGGACACGCTCTGCGGAAAGCCTTGGCGATGCGGCGCGGTCCTGCGACTGCATTTCGGCTGAGGCCATCGTTCTCCTCCCCAAGAAACGATAGTGGGTCGGGGCCTTGGCCGCCGACCTTTACGCATCCATCTTAAGACCGCCACCCGCTGGCGCAAGCCCGTTGGACGGCAAGGCCGGTTTCGGGCTACGACTTCGGTTGTATTGGCCGAAACAGGGCCCCATGGCAATTTGACCGGGGCCAAGGGGGAAATCACTATGCCGTTCAGCCGCAGAATCGCCTTGCTGGCGGGGGCCGCCGCCTTGGCCGGGCTGGCGCGGCCCGCCTTCGCCCAGGACCAGACCCCCGCGATCCGCGTCGGCACGCTGGAAAACGGCACCGTCGCCTGGGAGATCGAGACGATCCGCAGGGGCGGGCTCGACATCGCGAACGGCTTTCGGCTGGTGCCGATGATCCTGGCCGGCAATCCCGCCACCCAGGTCGCCATGCAGGGGGCCGAGGTCGATACCATCGTCTCGGACTGGTTGTGGGTGGCCCAGCAGCGGGCGCGCGGCACCGGCTTTCGCTTCCTGCCCTATTCGACTGCCGTGGGGGGCGTGATGGTGCCGGCGGACAGTCCCGTGCAGACCCTGGCCGACCTGCATGGCAAGAAGATCGGCATCGCCGGCGGTCCGGTGGACAAGAGCTGGCTGATCCTGCGCGCCTGGTCGCGCGAAAAGCTGGGCGCGGACCTGGCCGAGGTGACGCAGCAGGTCTTCGGCGCGCCGCCGATGATCCTGAACGCGGCCGAGACCGGCGAGGTCGATGCCGCGATCAACTTCTGGCATTTCCAGGCCAGGATGCAGGCGCGCGGCATGCGCGAGATCATGTCGGTCGAGACGGCGGCGGGCGATCTGGGGCTGGACCCCTCGACGCCGCTTCTGGGCTATGTGCTGCGCGACGACTGGATCGCGGCCAACCCGGCGCTGGCGGCGGGGCTGGCGCGCGCCTCCCGCGCCGCCAAGGATCTGCTGGCCCGGGACGATGCCGCCTGGGACACGCTGCGCCCAATCATGGAAGCCGCCGACGATGCCGAGTTCGAGGCGCTGAAGGCCGGCTGGCGCGCCGGCATCCCCGCGCCCGGCCCAGTCGATGCCGCGAACGCGCAGAAGATGTTCGCCACGATGGCCGAGCTTGGCGGCGAGGAACTGACCGGCGGGCTTGCCACCCTGCCCGAAGGCCTGTTCTGGTGGCCGGAGTAGCCCTGCCTTGACCGGACCGCCCAGATCTCCTGCGCTGCGCCCCGGTCTCGTGCCGGGGGTGCTGTCGATCCTGGCCATGCTGCTGGTCTGGACCCTGGCCTCGCAGCTGACCGACCGGCCGCAGACCCTGCCGGCGCCCTGGGACGTGGCGGCGCGCATCGGCCGGCTGGCCGCGACCGGGGAGCTGTGGTTCAACGCCGGCATGACCCTGTTCCGCGTGGTCGCCAGCTTTGCGCTGGCCATGGCGGCGGGCATGGCGCTGGGGCTGTGGATGGGCCGCAGCCGCGGGGCCGACCAATGGCTCAACCCCGGCCTCATCATCCTGCTGAACGTGCCGGCGCTGGTCGTCATCGTGCTGTGCTATATCTGGATCGGGCTGAACGAGACCGCCGCCATCCTGGCCGTGGCGCTGAACAAGATCCCGGTGGTCACGGTGATGATCCGCGAGGGCACCCGCGCGCTGCGCCCCGACCTCGACGACATGGCCCGCGCCTTTCGCATGCGGCCCTGGGCGCGGCTGCGCCATGTGGTGCTGCCGCAGTTGGCGCCGCATGTCGCCGCCTCGGCGCGGGCCGGGATCTCGCTGATCTGGAAAATCGTGCTGGTGGTCGAGTTCCTGGGCCGCTCGAACGGCGTCGGCTTCAAGATCCACCTGCTGTTCTCCAGCTTCGACGTGACCGGGGTGCTGGCCTGGGCGCTGGCCTTCGTCGCCGTCATGCTGGCCATCGACCTCCTCCTGCTGCGGCCATGGGAGAGCCGCGCCAACCGCTGGAGGCAGGATGCGGCTTGAGCTGGACGCCAAGTCCTTCGGCCCGCGGCAGGTGCTGGGCCGGCTGGCGCTGTCGGTGGCGCGGGGCGAGCGGCTGGCAATCCTCGGCCCCTCGGGCATCGGCAAATCGACACTGCTGCGCATCCTGGCCGGGCTGGACACGGATTATCGCGGCCGGCTGGAAGGCGCCGACCATCTGGCCCTGGTGTTCCAGGAGCCGGTGCTGCTGCCCTGGCGCGACGCGGTGGCGAATATCACCATCCCGACCGGCTGCAGCGCGGCCACGGCGCGGGACTGGCTGGCGCAGGTCGGGCTGGCCGGGCATGAGACGAAATTCCCGCGCCAGCTTTCGCTGGGCCAGCAGCGGCGGCTGGCGCTGGCCCGCGCCTTCGCCGCCGGGCCGGACATCCTGCTGATGGACGAGCCCTTCGCCTCGCTGGATGCCGATACGGCGGCGCGGATGCTGGCCTTGACCGATGCGCTGCTGACCCGCAGCGGCGCCGGGCTGGTGCTGGTCACGCATGACCCGGCCGAGGCCCTGGCGCTGAAGGCCCGCGCCCTGCACCTGGGCGGCGATCCGGCGCGGCTTCAGAAGGACTGATCCCAGGCCCGGCCCTCGGTATCCTCGGCATGGACCGTCACCGGCCCCTGACCCGGCGCATGGGCAAAGCGGAACACCGGGTCTTCGGAGATCGAGATCCCGGCCTCCATGGTGAACAGCGGCGCCTCGCCCTGCTTCACCTCCAGCGTCTGGATGAACTCGGCCGGGATGGTCAGCAGCGTCACCTGGTCGCGTTGCAGGCCCGAGAAATTCGGGTGCCGGATCATCAGCGTGCCGATCCGGCGCCCGTCCCCTTCGGACTGGCGGAAACGCATCTCGCCCATGGTGGCGCGCACCTCGTCCATGCTCTTGCCCGCCGGCGCCGCGCAGCCGCCCGAAGCCTTGACGAAGCGCCCGGCCATGACCTTGCGCCCATCCTCCAGCGTGGCGATGGCGCGCAGGTCGGAATAATTGTCCACCCGCACCCGCACCTCGAAATCCAGCGGCATCAGCGCCGCGCCAAAGGTGAACTCGGCCGCGACCGGGGCGGGATTGCCGTCCACCACCAGCGCCAGCGACCGGATCGCCGGCGCGCCGGGCGGCTGGGTGATGCGCACCGGCACCAGCGCCGGATTGTCGGCCCGCGGCGGCGCGTCGAGGTCGAAGATCGCCGGATCGACCGGCGGCTCCTCATCGGTACCGATCACGGCAAGCCGCATGTCCTCCCACAGGGCAGAGGGCTGCAGGGGATTGGCGACCTCGCCCGCGAGCGCCCCCGGCGCCAGCATCATCGCGGCAAGCAGGCAAGCCAGCCTCATCCCCGTTTCTCCCTTGTCATGCGGCGGTAGACCAGCACGGTCGAATCGCTCGCCGCCTCGGCCTCGGCCGCGGCGCGCAGCCGGGCATGCAGGGCCGAGCGCGAACAGACCGGATCGGTGGCCCGCGCATCGCCCGCCAGCGCCATGGCCTGGCAGCGGCAGCCGCCGAAATCGATCTCGCGCCGCTCGCAGGAGGCGCAGGGCTCGGGCATCCAGCCGGTGCCGCGAAAGGCGTTGAAGGCCGCCCCGTCGTGCCAGATCCGGGCCAGGGGCACCTCGCGCACGTTCTCGAACACCAGGGTTTTGATGGTCTGGGCGGCGTGGCAGGGCAGCACGGTGCCGTCCGGCGCCACGTTCAGCCCGGTCGAGCCCCAGCCGCCCATGCAGCTTTTCGGGAATGCCGCCAGATGGTCGGCGGGCACATAGTCGATGACCATGCGGCCCTGCAGGCGCCGGCGCGCCTCGTCCACCACCTCGCGCGCGCGGTTCGCCTGCGCCTGCGTAGGCATCAGCGGCCGGCGGTTCAGGTCGGCCCAGCCGTGGAACTGCACGGTCGCGACCTCGATGCGCCGGCAGCCGAACCGCTCGGCAAGGTCGATCATCTCGGGCAGGCGGTCGAGGTTCTGGCGATGCACCACCGCGTTCAGCGTCAGCGGAAAGCCGATGGCGCGGACCCATTCCGCAACCTGCATCTTGCGGGCGAAGCTGCCGCCATAGCCGCTGATCCAGTCGGCCATCTCGGCATCGATGCCTTGCAGGGACAGCTGGATGTGATCGACCGCGCCGTCCAGTTCGCGCAGCCGCGCCTCGGTCAGCCCGATGCCCGAGGTGATCAGGTTGACGTAAAGCCCGGCATCGCGGGCCGCGGCGGCGATCTCGGCCAGGTCGCGGCGCGAGGCGGGCTCGCCGCCCGACAGATGCACCTGCAACACGCCCAGATCGGCGGCCTGGCGGAACACCCCGGCCCATTCCGCCGCCTTCAGCTCGGCGCTGGCGCGGGTCAGCTCGACCGGGTTCGAGCAATAGGGACAGGCCAGCGGGCAGCGATGCGTCAGTTCCGCCAGCATGGCCATGGGCAGGCCGACGCGGACCGGGTTGCCGTCGATATCGCGGGGGGCGGGATCGTCTCTCATGCCGGCCCTCCCGCTTCGCCGTCCAGAAACACCATGCGCCGGTCCGCCAAGTCGCGCAGGAAGTCCTGCACATCGCCCTCGATCTGCTCGGGCGGCGCGTCGTAGCGGGCGCAGAGCGTCGCGATCACCTCGGCCAGGCTGCGCTTGCCGTCCAGCTCGGACAGGATGGCATGGCCCACCGGATCGAGCTGGATCACCCGCTCGGGCGCCAGCAGCACGCGGATGCCGCGCACGCGGTCGTCATGCAGCCGCACGCCCCGCGGCAGATAGGGCACCGCGGCCCCGCTGATGCGATCCGCGGTCATGAGGCCCCCGCGGCCTCGGGGGCCGGCTCGGGGATGGCCGCGTCCAGCAGCCCCTCGCCCGGACGCCAGGCGCCGGGGGGGATGTTGCCCTGGACATAGCCGTGCCACAGCGCGTCGAGCTGCGCCCAAAGCACGTCGGTCTTGAAGACCAGCGCCGCCGCCGCCGCATCCTGCTTTTCCAGCGTATCGGCATGGTCCAGCACGTAGTTCAGCCCGAACTCGACATCCTTCGGTGCCTCGGTCAGCCGGTTGCGGAAATAAGCGAGGCTGGCGTCGTCGGCGAAATCGTAATGCTTCAGCAACCCCTCGATGCGCTCGGCATGGATCTTGGGCGCGAACATCTCGGTCAGGCTGGCGGCCACGGCATCGAGCAGCGGCATCTCGCGCACGAAGCGGACATAGGCATCGACGGCAAAGCGCGTCGCCGGCATCACCCCCACGCCGCTGGCGACATAATCGGGGTCGAGGCCGACGGCGCGGGCCAGCGCCAGCCAGCGCCGGATGCCGCCGCCCTGATCGACGCCGCCGTCGTGATCCTCGATGCGGTGGCGCCAGATGCGGCGCAGCTGCGGATCCTCGACCCGCGACAGGAAGGCCGCGTCCTTCATCGGGATGCGCGACTGGTACTGCCAGCGGTTGACGACCCAGGCCCGCACCTCGTCGGGCGTGCATTCCCCGCCATGCAGGCGTTTGTGGAACGGGTGGCGGTCGTGGTAACGCTCGGCGCCGATGCGCTTCAGGCGCTCGTGGAACTCGGCGCGGGTCTGGGCGCGGTGGTCGGCAAGTTTCATGGCGCGATCTCCATTCCGTCATGGCCGACCTGCCAGCCCGCCGCCTGCGCCTGCGCACGCTCGGGGCTGGCCGGATCGACCAGCGGGTTCGAATTGTTCAAATGCACGTAGATGCGGGCACCCAGCTCCAGCTCGCGCAGCGCCTCCAGGCTGCCGCCGGGACCGGAGACCGGCACATGGCCCATGCGCCGCCCGGTCTTGGCGCCCAAACCCGCACGCAGCATCTCGTCATCCGTCCACAGCGTGCCGTCGAACAGCAGCGCATCCGCCCCGGCGATCCGCCCGCGCAGCCAGTCCGGGACCGAGGCACAGCCGGGGATATAGAAGACCCGCCGGCAATTGGCGGCCAGCTCAACCCCCACGGTCTGCTCGCCCATCAGCTCGGTCTCAACCCGCTCGCCCTCCATGTAGAGCGGCACCTTGCCCGGCACGGCGAACAGCGTGGCGGTCAGGCCCGGCGCCAGCTCGAAGCCCTGCTCCAGCGCCACCTCGTGCCGGGCGACCAGCCGCGGGTCCAGCGCCGCCAGCATCGGGTTGGCGGCCAGCACGGCATGGATCGCGGGCGTGGCGAACAGGTGAAACCCCTGCCCTTCGCGCAGGGTCAACAGGCCCGCGACATGGTCGATATCGCCATTCGTCACCAGCACCGAGCGGATCGGAGAACCGCGCAGCCCAGCCGGCCGCAGCGCCGGCGTCGCGGCAAGCTGCTGGCGCAGGTCGGGCGAGGCGTTGACCAGCGCCCAATCCCGACCATTCGCGGAAACGGCAATCCCGCTTTGGCTCATGGCGGGAATGCGTCCGTCGCGCGCGGCTTCGCAATTGCGGCAGCCACAGTTCCACTGCGGAACGCCACCGCCGGCGCCGCTGCCGAGAATCACGATGCGCATGGGAAAGGCTCCGGCAGGCCCGGCCCCCGTCAGCCGGGGACCGGGCCGGGGAATATCGCCGGCGGGCTAGAACAGGACCGGCTCGTCCTCGGCCGGGGCATACATGTTGATTTCCATGCCGCAGGCAATTTCCTTCGGCGCGGGTTTGGTCCAGGCCATGAGTCCTCCTTCTCAAGACAACCGCGGGATGCGGCTTCTGTCGATGCTAAGCCGACCGGGCCGCCAGTCAACACGCCAAAGGTCGTAGATGGCACGGGTCGCGGGCTTGTGTTAGCCTTGCGCCGCGAAAGGAAAGCGGATGTTCCATCTGGTCCTTGCCGCCTGCCTGGCGGCCCAGCCCGCCACCTGCCAGCCCCGCCTGCTGCCTGCCGGCGACGCGCCCACGCGCGAGGATTGCGAGGCGCGCGCCGCCCCCATCGCCCGCGACTGGCTGGCGCGGCATCCCGAACTGACCGGCGGCAGGCCGCGCTGCGTCGAGACCGCCGAACTGCCGGCCCTGAGCGTGCAGGAGGTGGCGGCGGGCATCCATGTGCACCAGGGCGCCATGGCGCAGATCTCAAGGCAGAATCGCGGGCGGATCGCCAACCTGTCCTTTGTCATCGGCGCCGAGACGGTGGCGGTGATCGACGCCGGCGGCAGCCGCGCCGAGGGCGAGGCGCTTTACGCCGCGATCCGGCAAGCGACCGACAAGCCGGTCAGCCACCTGGTCCTGACCCATATGCACCCCGACCACATCCTGGGCGCCGAGGTGTTCTCCGAGGCCGGCGCCAGCATCGTCGCCGATGCCCGCCTGCCCGAGGCAGTGGCGCGGCGCGCGGAAAGCTGGATGGTCTCGACCCCGCGCCAGATCGGCGATGCCGCCTTTGCCGGCACCAGGATCGTCGGCATCGACCAGGCCGTCGCGGCGCCGCAGGTGCTGTCGCTGGGCGACCGGCAGCTGCGGCTGACGCCGGTGCCGGCCGCCCATACCGGCACCGACATGACCGTGCTGGACGAGAAAACCGCCACGCTGTTCACCGGCGATCTGGTGTTTATTGGCCTGACGCCCTCGCTCGACGGCTCGCTGGCGGGCTGGCTCGACTGGATCGCCGCGCCGCCCGACCCCGAGCCGGCGCTGATCGTGCCCGGCCATGGCCCGGTCGCGGAAAGCTGGGACGAGGCGGTGGCACCCGTGCGGCAATATCTGACCGCGCTGCGCGACGCCACGCGCAAGGCGATCGGCGCCGGCCTGCCGCTGTCGCAGGCGATCCCGGCCATCGTCGCGGCGATGCAGCCCGTCTCGGAAGGCTGGGCCGATTTCCGCGACACCACGGCGCGCAACGCCGCCGCGGCCTATGCCGAGCTGGAATGGGAATAGATTGCCTCGCCCGCGCGCCGGTGCCACAACTATGCCGAGCGCGGAAGGAGGAAGGTCATGGCACGTCCCATCTGGCACGGTTTCATCGCGGCAGCCCTGAGCGGGCTTCTCGTCACCGGCGCGGCTCTGGCACAGGATGCGCCGCTGCCCGAGCGGCGGCTGTCTTTGCAAGCCGATACCGACCTGCCGGGCGGCGACCTGGGGCCGATCTTCGACACCACCTTGCAAGCCTGCGTGCAGGCGTGCCTTGGCAATGACGACTGCCGCGCGCTGACCTATAACCAGCGGTCCCGCGCCTGTTTCCCCAAGGGCGAGGGCGCAGGGGCCGCGGCGCCCTTTGCCGGCGCGCTGTCGGGCCATGTCGTCGCCTCGACGGCCGAAGAGCGGCTACGCGCCGAATCCCGCGCCGGTGCCGCGCCCTTCCTCGCCGCGCAGGATCTGGCCGCCGCGCGATCGCTGGCCCGCAGCTTTCCCGCCCTGCACCCGCCCTTGGGCGCGGATTACCCGCAGGGCAGCGCACAGGATGCCGAGAACACGGGCGAGCTGGTGCTGGCCGCCCGCATCCTCGCCGCCGAGGCCGCACGCTTCGACCGGGCCGAGGACTGGACCAATCTGGCCCGGCTGACGCTCTATACCAGCGACCAGAACGACCGCGAGGCGTCGAACGCCATCGCTTCGATGGCGATCAACGGCTATCTGCGCGGGGCCGAGGACGCGGTGGCCGCCCGCGCGCTGTCCTGGCTTGCCATGGCATGGGAGCGGCTGGACCGCGGCCGCGACGCGCTGGCAGCCTTGCGGCTGGCGGCGCGGCTGTCGCCCGGCGACAATGCCATCGCCCAGGCGCTGGAGGAATCGCAGGCCCGCAACGGCTTGCGCGTCACCGACACCCAGGTCGAATCCGAAGGCAGGATGCCGCGCTTCTGCGCGGTGATGTCGCGCGAACTGTCCTCGGGCACCGATTACGCGCAATTCCTGCGCCTGCCCGGCCGCGACCTGACCGTCGAGGCCGATGGCCAGCGGCTTTGCGTCGCCGGCCTGGCCCATGGCCAGGAGGTGGAACTGACCCTGCGCGCCGGCCTGCCCGCCGCCGACGGCGAGGTGCTGGCCCGCGACGTGACGGTCAAGGGCTATGTCCGCGACCGCGCCCCCTCGGTGCGCTTCCCCGGCCGCGCCTATGTGCTGCCCGCCTCGGGCGACCAGCGGCTGTCCATGGTCACGGTCAATGCCGATACGATCAACCTGCGGCTCTTGCGGATTTCCGACCGCAACCTGATCCGCGCCATGGCCGAGGACATGTTCGCCACGCCGCTGGACAGCTGGCGGGCCGATTATTTCAGCGACCGCATGGCGCGCGAGGTCTGGAGGGGCACGGCGCAGGTGGCGAAACCGATGGGGCAGAACAGCCTGAACCAGGAGCTGACCACCAGCCTTGCCATCCCCGCCGAGGCCGGCCCGCTGGAGCCCGGCATCTATATCGCCGAGGCCGGGATCGAGAACGAGAACGTCCAGGACACCGGGCTGGCGACGCAATGGTTCGTGATCTCGGATTTCGGGATCTCCACCTTCTCGGGCACGGACGGGCTGACCGTCGCGGTGCGCAGCCTGGCCGATACCTCGGCCAAGCCGGGGGCCGAGGTGGCGCTGGTCAGCCGCTCGAACGAGGTGCTGGCCAAGGCCGCGACCGATGCCGAGGGCATCGCGCATTTCGCGCCTGGCCTCGCCATGGGCAAGGACGGCGCCGCCCCGGCGCTGGTCACGGTGACCGACTGGCAGGGCGAGGGCGCCGAGCGCAGCCCCCGGGACATGGCCTTCCTGTCGCTCTCGGACCCGGAATTCGACCTTTCCGACCGCGGGGTCGAGGGCCAACCGCCCGCCCCGCCCATCGACCTGTTCCTGACCACCGACAGGGGCGCCTATCGCGTCGGCGAGACGGTGAACGCGACGGTGCTGGCCCGCAATGCCGAGGCCCGGGCGCTGGAGAACCTGCCGCTGACCGCGGTGATCCTGCGTCCCGACGGGGTCGAGGCGATGCGCCTGCCCGCGCAGGATGCCGGCGCCGGCGGCAGCGTGGTCGCCTGGCAGATCCCCGGCAACGCCCCGCGCGGCACCTGGCGGATGGAACTGCGCACCGAGGCGGACGGCCCGGCGCTGGCCACGGCGCGCCTGCTGGTCGAGGATTTCCTGCCCGAGCGCATCGACTTCACCCCGCGCCTGCCCGAAGGCCCGGCCCGCGCCGGCGGCACGCTGGAGCTGTCCCTTGCCGCGCATTGGCTGTTCGGCGCACCGGCCGCGAACCTGCCGGTCGAGGGGCAGCTGCGCCTGTCCCCGACCCGCAGCCTGACCGGCTTCGACGGCTATGTCTTCGGCCGGCACGATGACGACAGCGCGCCGGTGACGGACAGCCTGCCGCCGGGCACCACCGATCCGCAGGGCCATTACCAGACGCAGATCGAACTGCCGCCGGCTGGCCGGCTCGGCCCCCGCCCGGTTCGGGCCGAGCTGGTGCTGGACATCCGCGAAGGCGCCGGCCGCCCGGTCGAGCGCAGCGAAACGCGCGTGGTCATGCCCGAGGCGCCGGTTGCCGGCATCCGCCCGCTGTTCGAGGGCGACACCGTGTCCGAAGGCTCGGACGCGCGCTTTGCGCTGGTCGCGGTCGGCCCGGACCTGAAACCGGCCGCCGAGCCGCTGCGCTGGGTGCTGAACCGCATCGACACCGATTACCAATGGTATTCGCTGGGCGGGCAATGGAACTGGGAGGCGATCACCACCCGCACCCGCATCACCGAGGGCGTGGCCGAGCCGGGCCAGGCCCCGGCCGAGATCGCCGCCCCGGTCGAATGGGGCCAGTATGAGCTGGTGGCCGAGCCGGCCTCGGGTCAGGGCGGGCAAAGCTCGGTGCGGTTCTATGCCGGCTGGGGTGCGGTCGCCAATTCGGGGACCGAGACGCCCGACCGCTTGCAGGTGGTGCTGGACAAGCCCGCCTATCGCAGCGGCGATGTCGCCCGCGTCCGGGTCGAGGCCGCCAGCGAGGGGCTGGGCCTCGTCTCGGTGCTGTCGAACCGTCTGGTGTCCATGCAGACCGTGGCGCTCAAGGCGGGCGAGAACCAGGTCGACCTGCCGGTGACCGACGACTGGGGCGCCGGGGTCTATGTCACCGTCAGCGCCATCCGCCCGCTGGGCGAGGCGCGGCCCGGCGACCGCCAGCCGGTGCGGGCGCTGGGTCTGGCCCATGCCGCCGTCGATCCCGGCGACCGCAGGCTTGCCGCCAGCATCGCGGCCCCGGCCGAGACGCGGCCGCGCGGCACCATCCCGGTCACGCTGAAGGTCGAGGGCGCGGCGGGCGAGACGGTGCATGCCACCGTCGCCGCCGTCGACCAGGGCATCCTGAACCTGACCCGCTTCCAGCCGCCGAACCCCTCGCAGCATTACTTCGGCCAGCGCCGGCTGGGCGTCGGCTTGCGCGACCTTTACGGGCGGCTGATCCTGCCGACCGGAGCGCCGGACGGCGCGCTGCGCGAAGGCGGCGACGCCAGCCTTGCCGGCAATGCCGAGGCGCCGCCGCCGACCGAAAAGCTGATGAGCTGGTTCTCGGGTCCGCTGACCGTGGGCGCGGACGGCACGGCCACCGTCGAGGTGCCGGTGGGCGATTTCAATGGCGAGGTGCGGGTGATGGCCGTGGTCTGGTCCGCCAAGGGCCTGGGCCAGGCCGATGCCTCGGTGCTGGTGCGCGACCCGGTGGTGATGACCGTGACCGCGCCCGCCTTCCTCGCACCGGGCGACCGGGCGCAGGTCGGGCTGCGGCTGACCCATGCCTCGGGCCCGGCGGGCGAGATGCGGCTCTCGGTCCAGCAGGTCGGCGGCGAGGCGCCGCTGACCACCAGCCTGCCCACGGACAGCGTGACCCTGGCCGAGAAGGCCGAGGCGCAGGTGCAGATGCCCGTCACCGCCGGCGATGCCGAGGGACTGGCCAATCTGCGTCTGACCCTGACCACGCCGGACGGCGCGGGGCTGACCAAGGACATCGCCATCCCGGTGGCGCTGAACGAGGCCGACATCCAGCGCCAGGACCGGCTGGTGGTCGAGCCGGGGCAAAGCCTGACCGTGCCCGCCAGCCTGACGCAGGGCCTGCTGCCCGGCGCCGAGGTGACGGCGGCGCTTGGCCCCTATGCCCGGCTGGACGTGGCCGGCGCGCTGATGCGGCTGGCGCGCTATCCCTATGGCTGCACCGAACAGCTGGCCTCGGGCGCGATGCCGCTGATCTACCTGCCCGGCCTGGCCGCCGCCGAAGGGGTCGATGGCGGCGATGCGGCCAAGCAGGTGGACAAGGCGATCACCCGGATCCTGACCCGGCAGGGCTCGAACGGCGGATTCGGCCTCTGGTCGGCGGATTCGGGCGACCTGTGGCTGGAGGCCTATGTCACCGACTTCCTGTCGCGGGCACGGGCGGCAGGCCATCAGGTGCCCGAGACCGGCTTCCGCATGGCCATCGACAACCTGCGCAACCGCGCCAATTACGCCACCGAACCCGCCGCCGCCTCGGCCGAGGAGAACGCGGCGCTGGCCTATGCGCTGGCGGTGCTGGCGCGGGAACGGGCGGCGACGGTGGGCGATCTGCGCTATTACGCCGATACCGCCGCAGGCTCCTTCTCGACCCCGATGGCCGCGGCCCATCTGGGGGCTGCGCTGGCCTCTTATGGCGACCAGCAGCGGGCGGATCGCCTGTTCACGCAAGCGCGGAACCTGCTGAACCTGGGCGCGCCCGAGCCCTATGCCTTCCGCGCCGATTACGGCACCCGGCTGCGCGACGCCACGGCGCTGCTGGCGCTGGCGGCCGAGGCAAGGACGCAGGCGGTCGACGCCACCGACCTGACCAGCCAGATCGCCGAGCGCATCGCCCGGGCCGAGGAGGACGGGCGCAGCCTGTCCACCCAGGAATCGGTCTGGACCGTGCTGGCGGCGCAGTCGCTGTTCGGCGCGGCCCCGCCCGCAACGCTGAACGGCGTGGCGCTGACCCAGCCGGTCGCAAGCCTGCCGGCGGATGCGAGCATCGCCAATACCGGCGAAAGCGCGCTGGAAGTGACGCTGACCGCGACCGGCAAGCCCGCGGGCCCGGTCGCGGCCGGCGGCAAGGGCTATGGCATCGCCCGGCGCTATTACAGCATGCAGGGCGAGGCGCTGGACGCGGCGCAACTGCAGCAGGGCACGCGCATGGTGGTGGTGCTGGAGGTCGCGCCGCAATCCGAGGGCGGCGGACGGCTGGTCATCGCCGATCCGCTGCCGGCCGGGTGGGAGATCGACAACCCGAACCTCTTGCGCGCCGGCGACGTCTCGGCGCTGGACTGGCTGGAGGGCGAGACCGCGGCCGAGATGACCGAGTTCCGCGCCGACCGTTTCGCCGCGGCGCTGACCTGGACCTCGGGTGAACGCTTCCGGCTGGCCTATATCGTCCGCGCGGTGACGCCGGGCGAATTCCGCCACCCTGCCGCCAGCGTCGAGGACATGTATCGCCCCGAATTCCGCGCCTGGTCGGACAGCGGCGCCGTCACCGTCACGCCCTGAAAACCGCAAGCACCCCGGCCGCGAAACGGCCGGGGTGTTTCGCCGCGGGCGCTTCACGAAAGCATTGCTTGCCCGATCGCGTCCCGCCGCGCAATAATCCCGCCACCGCGTAAGGAAGGGGAGGACGCCTTGCCCGAGACCCGCCCGGCACCGCACAGCACAACCCGCCACGAGGATCGCGTGGTCCAGGCCTCGCAATCGCCCGGCGCCGTCACCCGGCTGGCGGCAAGCTGGCGCCGCTCGATGCTCAAGCACGGGCTGGACCCGGCCCGGCCGCCCGAGCCGCGCCGCCTGACCGAGCGCGAGCTGTCCGAGCGCGTCGAGCGCATGGACCGTTTCATCGCCGTCGCCCGGCCGCAGCTGGACCAGCTGTTCCAGTTGGTCTGCCCGACCGGCTGCAACCTGCTGCTGACCGATGCCCAGGGCATCGTGCTGGAACACCGCGTCAGCCAGGGCGATGCCGCCACTTTTCGCGGCTGGGGGCTGTGGCGCGGCATGGACTGGTCCGAGGCGGTGCAGGGCACCAATGGCATCGGCACCTGCCTGGCCGAGGGACGGCAGGTCACCATCCACCGCGACGAGCATTTCTATGCCCGCAACACCGGGCTGTCCTGCATGGACGCGCCGATCTGGGGCCCGGACGGGCGGCTGATCGCGGCGCTGGACATCAGTTCCGCCCGCGCCGACCATACCGAGCGGCTGAACGCGCTGATCGCGGCGCAGGTGGCGCATAGCGCCCGCGCCATCGAGGCGGCCTTCTTCCGCGTCTCCTTCCCCGGCGCGCGCATCGTCACGCCGCAGGCCGAAGGGGCCGAGGACGGCACGCTGCTGATCGCGGTGGATAAGGACGATCTGGCCATCGGCGCCAATCGCGCCGCCCGCCGCGCCTTCGGCCTTGAGAAAGAGGGGCAATTGCGCCCGCGCCCGGCCTCGGACCTGCTGGGCCGGCAGGACGAGGCGACCGGGTTCGAGCGCGCCGAACGCGCCGCCGTGATTCGCGCGCTGGCCAGGGCCGAGGGCAATGTCTCGGCCGCCGCCCGCGCGCTGGGGGTGGGACGCGCCACGCTCTACCGCCGCATGGCGCGGCTGGGCATCGACGAAAACCCCGGCAAACTGTCTCGCCCCTGAAACACATCGGCCCCGCGGCGCGAAGCCCCGCGTTGACCCCAGGGGGTCTCAGGGCACAGGCTCTTGTGCAACCGGCTGGAGGAGCCGGGCTGACAGGAGGAAGATCATGCCGAACGACCAGACGCATCCTTTCCGGGGCGTGAACGCGCTGCCCTTCGAGGAACGCTACGACAACTTCATCGGCGGCGAATGGGTGGCGCCCATCTCGGGCAAGTATTTCACCAACACCACCCCGATCACCGGCGCCGAGATCGGCCAGATCGCGCGTTCCGAGGCGGGCGACATCGAACTGGCGCTGGACGCCGCCCATGCCGCCAAGGACAAATGGGGCGCCACCAGCCCGGCCGAGCGCGCCAACATCATGTTGAAGATCGCCGACCGGATGGAGCAGAACCTGGAACTGCTCGCCACCGCCGAGACCTGGGACAACGGCAAGCCGATCCGCGAGACCATGGCCGCCGACCTGCCGCTGGCCATCGACCATTTCCGCTATTTCGCCGGCGTGCTGCGCGCGCAGGAAGGCTCGATCAGCCAGATCGACGACGACACCGTCGCCTATCACTTCCACGAGCCGCTGGGCGTGGTGGGGCAGATCATCCCATGGAACTTCCCGCTGCTGATGGCCTGCTGGAAGCTGGCCCCGGCGATTGCCGCCGGCAATTGCGTGGTGCTGAAACCGGCCGAGCAGACCCCGGCCGGCATCATGGTCTGGGCCAACCTGATCGGCGACCTGCTGCCGCCGGGCGTGCTGAACATCGTCAACGGCTTCGGGCTCGAGGCCGGCAAGCCGCTGGCGTCCAGCAACCGGATCGCCAAGATCGCCTTTACCGGCGAGACGACGACCGGCCGCCTCATCATGCAATACGCATCCGAGAACCTGATCCCGGTGACGCTGGAGCTGGGCGGCAAGTCCCCGAACATCTTCTTTGCCGACGTGGCGCGCGAGGACGACGATTTCTTCGACAAGGCGCTGGAGGGCTTTACCATGTTCGCGCTGAACCAGGGCGAGGTCTGCACCTGCCCATCGCGCGTGCTGATCCAGGAATCGATCTATGACAAGTTCATGGAGCGCGCCGTCCAGCGCGTGCAGGCGATCAAGCAGGGCGACCCGCGCGAAAGCGACACCATGATCGGCGCGCAGGCGTCGAGCGAGCAGAAGGAAAAGATCCTCAGCTATCTCGACATCGGCAAGAAGGAGGGCGCCGAGGTGCTGACCGGCGGCAAGGCGGCCGATCTGGGCGGCGAGCTGTCGGGCGGCTATTACATCGAGCCGACGATCTTCCGCGGCAACAACAAGATGCGGATCTTCCAGGAGGAAATCTTCGGCCCCGTGGTCTCGGTCACCACCTTCAAGGATCAGGCCGAGGCGCTGGAGATCGCCAACGACACGCTTTACGGGCTTGGCGCCGGCGTGTGGTCGCGCGATGCCAATACCTGCTACCGCATGGGCCGCGGCATCAAGGCCGGCCGGGTCTGGACCAATTGCTATCACGCCTATCCGGCCCATGCGGCCTTCGGCGGCTACAAGCAGTCCGGCATCGGGCGCGAGACGCACAAGATGATGCTGGACCACTATCAGCAGACCAAGAACATGCTGGTCAGCTATTCCCCGAAGAAGCTGGGCTTCTTCTAGGGGAACGGCCGGGCGCGCGTCACCCCGCGCCCGGCACCCTTCCTCCCTCCCCCTTTCCTCCCCCAAGAGCAACTGCAAGGAGTTCCCTCTCATGGCCAAGACCATGAAAGCCGCCGTCGTGCGCGCATTCGGCAAGCCGCTGACCATAGACGAGGTGCCGGTCCCCGAGCCCGGACCCGGCATGATCCAGGTGAAAATCCAGGCATCCGGCGTCTGCCACACCGACCTGCACGCCGCCGAGGGCGACTGGCCGGTCAAGCCGAACCCGCCCTTCATTCCGGGCCACGAGGGCGTGGGCTTCGTCTCGGCCGTGGGCGCCGGGGTGAAGCACGTCAAGGAGGGCGACCGGGTCGGCGTGCCCTGGCTTTACACCGCCTGCGGCCATTGCCGGCATTGCCTGGGCGGCTGGGAGACGCTGTGCGAAAGCCAGCTCAACACCGGCTATTCGGTGAACGGCGGCTTTGCCGAATATGTGGTGGCCGATCCGAACTATGTCGGCCACCTGCCGAAGAACGTCGATTTTGTGGACATCGCCCCGGTGCTCTGCGCGGGCGTCACGGTCTACAAGGGGCTGAAGGTCACCGACACCAAGCCCGGCGACTGGGTGGTGATCTCGGGCATCGGCGGGCTGGGCCATATGGCGGTGCAATATGCCAAGGCCATGGGGATGAATGTCGCGGCCGTGGACATCGACGACGACAAGCTCGCGCTGGCGCGCAAGCTGGGCGCGACGGTGACGGTCAATGCCGCGACCGACCCCGACCCGGCCGCCGCGATCAAGCGCCAGACCGACGGCGGCGCGCAGGGCGTGCTGGTCACGGCCGTCGGCCGCAAGGCCTTCGAGCAGGCCATCGGCATGGTCGCCCGCGGTGGCACGGTGGCGCTGAACGGGCTGCCTCCGGGCGATTTCCCGCTGGACATCTTCGGCATGGTGCTGAACGGCATCACCGTGCGCGGCTCGATCGTCGGCACCCGGCTGGACCTGCAGGAATCGCTGGATTTCGCCGGCGAGGGCAAGGTCAGGGCGACCGTGCATCGCGCGAAGCTCGAGGACATCAACGACATCTTCGGCCAGATGCACAAGGGCCAGATCGAGGGCCGCATGGTGCTGGACATGGCGGGCTGAGCATGAAGCCCGTCGCCAATCCCGAGAGGCCTGGCCAGGTCGAGGCCACCCCGGCCGCGCTGGCGCTTCTGACCGAGATCGTCGCCGATCACGGGCCGGTGCTGTTTCACCAGTCCGGGGGGTGCTGCGACGGGTCTTCGCCGATGTGCTATCCGCAGGGCGATTTCCGCATCGGCGAACATGACGTGAAGCTGGGCGAGGTCGGCGGCATGCCCTTCTACATCTCGGCCAGCCAATACGAAACCTGGAAGCACACCCGCCTGATCATCGACGTGGTGCCCGGCCGCGGCGGCATGTTCAGCCTGGACAACGGGCGCGAGCGGCGCTTCCTGGTGCGGTCCGAGATCTGCCGGCTCTGACCGCGGCGCGGGCGCACGGCCTCCCCCAAGCCGTCCGTGCGCCCGCCCTGCCCCCTGCCGCTTGCGGCGATACCGGGACACGCAGGCCCGGCCTATCCGGGGCCTGCGAGCGTTCCCTTCCTCTGCCAAGGCCCGCCGTTTTGCGTTCCGGTCCCTGGGCGCCCGGCTGAATGCAGGCGCGCTCGCGGGTGAAAGGGCATCGTTCCGCCACCGCGCAAGACGACACCTGCAACAGCAAGAGAGACGCAAGCTCTTGAAAAGACTTGGAGGCGGGTACCGCTACGGTAAACCTCTGAAATCAAACGGAAAAGTTGCACTTCTACCCGCGAGTATACCCGCAGTTCAGATGGGTTCTGCGCAATTTGCCCGCCCTGTTGCTCTGCCGCCACGGTTTCACCGGCCCACAAGATAGACCACAACCGATCTTCTGTCACGCGCAGGCGCTGGGCTGGGGGCGATCATGGGTCCCTTTCCATGTGCCACCCCAGCGGGTGCCCTGAACCGCGACTTGTCAGCCTGTGCAGGATTTTCGCAATGCTGGGGCCAATCTTGCTGCCTGAAAATTGAAATCGCGCGATCTTGGCGGGTCGGCGTCCCCGCCCAGCGCACCCCCACCCCAAGAAGGACCCGTAGCCAAGATCGGGCAGGGCCGATGATCGGACAGGGCGCAGTTCAATCGGATCACTGCACGCTGTCACCGCGGTTAGGCGAGGGCGTTTCAGGTGCCTGCATTGCCGCTTCCGGTTCCGCTTCCGCCTGATCAGAAAGCGTCTTGGCGATACCGCGCAGAATGCTCGCGATCTCGGCGTCTGCCGCGTCTTGGCGTTCTGTTTCAGTTTCCCGAGTTTCTTGCATGGCTTCTAGCTGCGCCGCCATCGCATCAAACGAATTTCGCATTTTAACCAAGGCTTCTGTGTTTGCCCGAACGGCGGCGTCCCCATCCGAAAGCCGCGCTTCAAGCTGCAAAGCGATGGTCAGGAAGAACGTCAGGATGCTGATGATGACCTGAATCGTGGCGACCCTGCGGTGAAAGGCAGCCTCTGCTTTGGCGTCAACCGCCGCGCCCTTGTGTTCTTCAAGCAGCGCCTCCTGTGCCGCAAGGCTGCGGGCGAGCATTGCTTCCAGGCTACCCGCAAGATCAAAGTTAAGAGCCGCAACAGAGGTGAGGTCACGCACCCGCGCAAACGCAGACGCTTGATCCGCAAGCGCCGCCGCTACCGACCTGAATTCGTCATGGAAGGTCGGGGTAAGCCCCAACATGTGCACCGCGTTCGCTGCCTCAATCGCGGACCCCATACGGCCGATGCCAAGTGCCTCAATCGCTGAGCCAAAGCGTGGGATGTTCACCGCCTTGGTAAGATCGAAAAGACTGGAAGCCTTTAGCGCCCGCCGCATATCCGCAAACATGTCCATGTGCTGATTGATCAAGCTGGACTGTTCGCGCATGTCCTGAAAAAACCGGGATGCCGCACCCGTAGCGGAGCCAGTGATTGCGTTCAGAAAGCCACCGGGCAGGCCCCCAAGAGCAAGGTTTCGCGCCTGCGCGAATGCATCCTGTTCGATTTTGAATTGGTCTGCGAGTGCAGTTATGCCCGAAAAAGCGGACACATCCGGCAGCGCCAAAGCCCGCATCGCTTTTTGTTGGGCTTTCATCTGTTCAGTGAAAACACTCACCCCGGTCAGGGCGTCTAGCTGATCCTTCAGCATGGTCAGAGGTGGACCCGCCTGGTGAGACAGTTTGGCGGCTTGGCTAAGGTGGATCGGGTTGGTTTCTATGCCGCCAGTCGCTCCGTCATTTCCGCCGTAGCATAG